>CAUPVH010000143.1:0-5284 GCA_963514635.1 uncultured Prevotella sp.
CTGCGCGGCATCCATTGCCACATCCGTTCCACGCCCCATCGCAATGCCCACATCGGCTAAAGCCAAGGCTTGCGTGTCGTTGATGCCGTCGCCAACCATCGCCACACGCTTGCCCTCGGCTTGCAGTTGGCGCACCATGTTCTCCTTATCTTGTGGCAAAACCCTACTTCGATAATGCCCAATACCAGCCTTCTGCGCCCAATAACGCGCGGCCTCATCCTTGTCGCCACTCATCATATACACCTCGATGCCCATGTTTTGCAACTCGGTCATGGCCTCTTCGGCATGGGGTTTAAGGGTCTCGCGCATTTCAAGTGGCAGGTCGTCGGCCTTGGTAAAGTCGATGTTTTGGTTGGGAATGGTCAGCGTTCCCGTCTTGTCTATCACCATCGCGTTCACCCCTTTAAGACTTTCAAGTGCCGCCGCATCTTTTATCAGCACGTTCATCTGTGCCGCCTTGCCAATGGCCACCATCAAAGCCGTGGGCGTGGCCAAACCCATAGCACACGGACAAGCAATGACCAGCACGGCAACAGCCGAGAGAATGGCCTGCGGAAGGGCTGCATTTCCGCCCACCAGCCACCATAAAAGGAAGGTGACAAGGGCTATCAAAGCCACCGCGGGCACAAAAACACGCGCCACACGGTCTACTACGCGCTGCACTGGTGCTTTGCTGCCTTGGGCCTCTTGCACCATTTTGATGATTTGGGCCAAGGCCGTATGTTCGCCAATCTGTTGCGCCTTAAACCTAAATTTGCCTTGCGACACCACCGTTCCTGCCAGCACCTTCGCGCCCTTTTGTTTCAAAGCGGGTGTTGGTTCGCCCGTTATCATGCTCTCGTCTATGTATGCGCCATCGGCCGTCATAAAGCTTTCGGCCGCGGTAACAACGCCATCGACAGGCACTTTCTCGCCTGCACGAACCTCCAACACATCGCCCACAGCGATAGTGGCAATGGGTACATCGCGCATTTCGTCACCATCGATAAGGCGTGCGGTCTTGGGTGCAAGTCCCATTAGCTGCCTAATGCTGCCAGCCGTCTCGTTTTTGGCGCGTTCTTCGAGCAGTCTGCCTGTAAGAACAAAGGTGATAATCATTACCGAGGCATCGAAATAGGTATGCCAAACAATGCCTCGCGCGCCCCATACGGCATCGCCCCAAAAGGTGTTGAACGCGCTGAAAAGGAAAGCAATGCTTGTGGATAGGGCCACAAGCGAATCCATATTGGCCGACCCATGGCGCAGTTGACGCCATGCTCGCGAGAAAAATTCGCCGCCACAAACCACGAAGTTGGCCAAGGCCAAGAGCAAAGCCACCTGGTTGTTCATGCTTATCCCGCCCAAGTTAAGCCATCCCATAGACACGCACATGCACAATAGGGCAAAGCCCCACGAAAGCAGCGTGCGCCGTTTTAGCCGTTGCAGCTCGCGCCGCTCTATGACTTCGGCCGAGCGATTGGTTTCTATCACGAGGTCGTAACCAATGGCGTTGATTGCGCTTTTCATCTTTTCGAGACTTATCTCGTCGGGATTATACTCCACCAAAGCCGTTCGCCCTGGCAAATTCACTGCCGCACTCTTTATGCCAGGCAACGAATTAAGTTTCTTTTCCACATTGGCAGAACAGGCCGAACAAGCCATGCCCACCACGGGTATTGTTCGTTTCTCCATTGTTTGTTGATAAAAAAGGCCTCATCCCCTAATCCTCTCCAAGGAGGGAGGGAAAAGGTGAAAGAGTGAAAAGGTGAAAAGATGGCTAACGCCTTTTACAAGGTGAAAGGGTGAAAAAATGGCTGCGCCCTTTAAAGTTATCTAGCGGTTTCTAGATTTCTAGTTCATTCTAACTTTCTGACAAGTCAGACCAGTCAGACCAGTCCGACTTGTTCTATTAGCCTGACACCACCTATACATATTCCTTAACTCCATAACTCCTTAACACCTTAACTATTGGCTTAACTCCTTAACTCCATAACTCCTTTACTCCTCAACCCTTAACTCCTCATCCCCTTCTCTGTTCCAACAAGATGCTAACAATGCGGTCTGCACTGCGTCCGTCCCATCGGTCGGGTATTGAAGCGTGCTTCCATTGTCCTGCTTGCAGCGTGTTTAGGGCAGCAGCAAGAGCCTCAGGGTCTTCGCCCACCAGCACATTCGTACCTTGTTTCACCGTTTCTGCATGTTCGGTATAGCTGTTCAGCGTGATGCAAGGCACGCCATTAAACGTTGCCTCTTCGGCCACATTGCCCGAATCGGTAATGATACCCTTGGCATGAGCCGTAAGATAGCCGAACTCCAAATACGAAAGCGGCTCTACCACATGCACATCGGCTGCACCGCCCAATTGTTCCAAGCATTCGTTAACAGCCTTGGCTGCCGCTCCGCGCAAAGGTGCAACCACGGGCATATTTGCCGATGCCGCTACAATCTGCCGAACCATAGCCAAGAGATTGGGCGTGTTGGCGATGAGTGCCTTGCGGTTAAGCGTGAAAACAAGATATTCGCCATCGGCCAAGTGCAAGTCGGTGAGCAACGCAGGGCGCACCAACCTATTATGATTAAAGCGCATGGTGTCCATCAGAATGTTGCCCACCATATATATTTTAGATAGTTCCGCCCCTTCGCGCGTGGCGATGCTGTTACTTCCCGCGCCTGCTGTGAAGAGCAAATCGCTAAGTCCATCGATAACCAATCGATTTATTTCCTTGGGCATATCGATGTCGAAACTACGCGTACCTGCCACCAAGTGGGCCAAAAGGATTCCCTTTTTCTTGGTAACAATAGCAGCGGCGAGGGTAGATGCAAGGTCGTCTACCACAAGAACCACGTCTGTTGGGTGGCCTTGCAGATACCTTTCAAAGGCCGACATCGCTTGTCCAGTCAGTTCGTTCAAGTTATCGCAGTCTACACCGAGGAACACTTGCGGCCTTGCAAGCTGCAAATCGTCGAAGAGCGAGCCTTCTAGTGTGGGGTCGTCTTCGCATCCCGCATACACCAATTGATAGTTTATGTCCCTACCCTGCTCTTTGGCTTTCTCTATTGAATGTGCTATGGGCGCCACCTTCATAAAGTTAGGGCGCGCACCCGCTACGATACAGATGTTCATTTTCGTGTTTATTGATTAGCACAAAGGTACAACAATTTGGCGGAATAGGTGCAAAAAAGAGGTGATGAGTTTTTGAGTTTTTGAGTTAATGAGTTAGTGAGGTTTTGAGGTTATAAGTTATTGAGGAGGGGAGTTAATGATTTTTTGAGGTGGTGAGGTGGTGAGTTAAACTTATCGTCGCAAAGTATCACCAACTTGCAAACTCATCAACTTATAAACTCATTAACTCATAAACCCACCAACATATAAACACATTAACTCATAAACTCACCAACTTATAATCACTCACCAACTTAATAAACTCATAAACCCATAAACCTACCAATTCATAAACTCATAAACTCCCCAACTCAAAACCTTAAAACACCACTTTTTATTTTACAATATCGTTCTAATCTTCACTCCGTTCTAGCGAAATACAGCCCAAAAAGTGGATAAATACTCACTTTTTATAGCTTTTCACGTCTTCCAATGTGTCCTTTTTTAAGAAAAGGCCTGCATTTTGCACCATTTAGCCTTTCTAGATTGGTTGCAAACTCATTATTTTATACGCCCAATTACCCGCTTTTAGCACCCAAAACCCCACTTTTTCATGGTTATTTTGCCCTTCTGAGCCATGTATCTAATGGTTAGAGAGGGTTGTATTTATACCATTGCAACGTATTTTTATGCTTTTCATCATGCGTTTAGCACCATTTTGCAGCGCATTTAGCACCATTTTGCCTTGCGTTTAGCATCAAAACGCAAGGCATTTAGCATCAAAACGCACTGTGTTTAGCACCAAAATGCACTGCGTTTTGCGGCATATTGCACTGATTTTAGCAGCAAATAGCAAAAAAACGGGTGCAAATGGCGGTTGCTTTAAATAAAAATTCATTTTGCCGCATGCGCAGGCTACCCCCTTTTTGCATCAAAACAAACCTTCGCGAGAATCGATTATTTGCGGCAAGGCGGGCGATTGGTGAGCAAAAAGGCACTCATAATGTTAAAATCTTTACTAAAAACCAGACAAAATAAAGTCTTCCATATACACACGCATGGGGAACGACACGGAAAGCACGTACACTTACGTTCGCCAAGGCGAGTGGGTACAGGGCTTGCACTAAAAGGAAAGACGACCTTAACTTATAAGTTCAAGCTCATAAACTCAAAAAAACAACTCATAAGATCAAACTTAAAAACTCATCAACTTAAAAACTCACCAACCCATAAGCTCAAACTCAAAAACTCATAAACTGAACTCATAAACTCAAAAAATAACTCATAAGCTCAAACTCACATACTCACATACTCAGGAACTCACAAACTCAACTCATAAACTTAAAAACTCTCCAACTAAATACATAATTTATGCCACAAAACGGAACAAATATTAATAATATTTGCTACATTTGCGCATACTAACAAACTCAACATGAAAAAAGTATTATTGATATTGGCCCTGATGCTAGGTGCATCCACTGCAACCTTTGGCCAATCGACAAAGGATGTGTTGTACCTTAAAAACGGTAGCGTTATCTATGGACAGCTCATAGAAATGGTGCCAGATAAACAGGTGAAGATAAAAACAGCAGATGGAAGTGTGTTTATTTACAACACAAGTGAAGTAGACCGCATTGAAAAAGCGGAGAAAGAAGTGAAAGAGCAGCGCAGCGAACGCAAGTCGTCGTTCAGAACGCGCAAGATTGCTACGGGTTTCAAGGGGTTTATCGACGACTCGTACTCGGCAAGCATGAATGGTAGCGACTTTAACCGGGGCGGACTTAGCGTTAGCTTGGGTAGCCAAATTTTACCACAGCTGTTTGTTGGCGCAGGACTTGGACTTGAATATTACAATGAGCTGGAAGTGCTTACGGTACCTGTATTTGCCGATGTTCGCGTTAACTTCATCAATGGCCCTATCAGTCCTTTCCTTGGCGTGAAGGTGGGTTATACTGCTCTTGGCGACTTCGAAGGTTTCTATCTCAACCCCATGGTTGGTTGTCGTTTCGGCCTTACCAACAAGTTGGCCTTGCACGCAGCCATTGGCTATGCCCTGCAAAACGCTGATTATACACACGAGGAGCGCTACTACAGCCCATACGGCACAACCACATTCAGGCGAAGTATTTCTACCATCTCGGCAATTAAAATACAGTTTGGCTTTGAATTCTAAAATAAAAAAGCGATAAGGCGCATCAG
>CAUPVH010000144.1:0-5251 GCA_963514635.1 uncultured Prevotella sp.
CGGCAGCCAACGAGTTTTGGCTGGCATCTTTCATCCAAACCACAGGACCGCCATACACGGGTGCAATCTTCAAGGCAACGTGCAGCTGACTGGTAGTTGCGCCACCAATCATGATGGGGATGTCCAGACCAGCTTTCTCCATCTCTTGCGCCACGTTAATCATTTCTTCTAGCGAAGGAGTGATAAGTCCGCTCAATCCAATGATGTCCGCCTTCTCTTCAATGGCTTTTTTAATTATTTGTTCGGCAGGAACCATCACGCCAAGGTCTATCACCTCATAGTTGTTGCAGGCCATCACCACGGCCACGATGTTCTTGCCAATATCGTGCACATCGCCTTTTACCGTTGCAAGGATAACCTTACCGGCTTTCGTCGCTCCCACTTTCTTTTCTTTCTCGATGTATGGTTGCAATATGGCCACGGCCTGTTTCATCGTTCGCGCCGTCTTTACAACCTGCGGAAGAAACATCTTGCCTGCTCCAAAGAGTTCGCCAACCTCGTTCATGCCTGCCATCAGCGGACCTTCAATGATATCAACAGCATGCGGAAAATGCGCCAAAGCCAAGTGCAGGTCTTCGTCCAGATGGTCGCCAATGCCTTTGCGAAGTGCGTATTTCAGACGTTCATCCAAGTCTAAACTTCTCCATTCTTCTTCCGCTTGCTTTTGTGTACCGGCGTCGCCACTTGCCATACCTGCCTTTCGGCGTTCTTCCTCTTCCTTTATTTTGTTGGCCAACTCAATCAAGGCCTCGGCCGCATTGGGCTTTCGGTTGAGGATAACGTCTTCTATAATCTCCAATTCATCGGCGGGAATGTCGCTGTAAGTAACCTTCGACGAAGGATTTACAATGCCAAAGTCCATGCCTTCCTTGATGGCGTGGTACAAAAACACGGCGTGCATGGCCTCGCGAATATAGTTGTTGCCCCTAAACGAGAACGAAAGGTTGCTCACGCCGCCGCTGATATGCGTGCCAGGCAAGTTCTTACGTATCCACGCAATCGAGCGAATAAACTCGTGTGCATAGTTGTCGTGCTCTTCAATGCCTGTTGCGATGGCCAGAATATTCGGGTCGAAGATAATGTCTAGCGGGTTCATGCACACCTCTTGCGTAAGAATGCGGTATGCGCGCTGCGCTATTTCTATTCTCCGCTCAAAGGTCGTGGCTTGCCCTTGCTCGTCGAAACACATCACCACGCATGCTGTGCCAAAGCGCTTTAAGGCCCTTGCATGTTCAATAAATTGCTCTTCGCCCTCTTTCAGCGAAATAGAGTTGACGATACACTTGCCTTGCGCGCATTTAAGGCCTGCCATGATGACATCCCATTTAGAAGAGTCGATCATGATGGGCACGCGTGCGGTGTCGGGTTCGGCCGCAATCATATTGAGAAATATGGTCATTTCTTTTTCTGCATCCAGCAAGCCGTCGTCCATGTTGATGTCTAGCACCAATGCGCCATCGCTCACTTGCTTGCGTGCAATACTTATGGCCTCATCATATTGCCCTTCCTTGATAAGTCGAAGAAACTTCTTGCTACCTGCCACGTTGCATCGTTCGCCCACATTAACGAAGTTAACTTCGGGCGTAACGTTTAGCATTTCAAGCCCAGATAGCCAAAGCGTGTTGGGTTTGCTCAACACCACGGCGTGCGGTGTTTTGCCTTTGGCCAAGGCTGCATAGCTAGCGATAAACTTGTCGTCGGTACCACAACAGCCGCCAATGATGTTCACTAAGCCCTCGTTTATAAATTGGGCAATCTGCGGCGACATGCTTTCTGCGGTCTCATCATATTGTCCCATCGTGTTGGGCAGTCCTGCATTGGGGTAGGCAGAGATGTAATAAGGGGCTTTGCTGGCCAATTCTTTGAGGAAAGGTTTCATTTGGTCAGCACCGAAAGAGCAGTTAAGCCCAACCGAGAAGATGGGGTACGAACTGATACTGGCAAGAAAGCCCTCTATGGTTTGTCCGCTAAGAGTTCGTCCAGCCAAGTCGCTCACCGTCATACTGAGCATGATGGGCAGTTCAACGCCTTGCATTTGCATCTCGGTTATGGTGGCATCGATGGCAGCTTTGGCGTTAAGCGTGTCGAAGATGGTTTCTATCAAGATGGCGTCTACACCGCCTTCAATCAGTGCGCCCACTTGCTCGCGATAGGCATCAAACAGTTGGTCGTAGGTAATATCGCGTGCTGCGGCATCGCTTACGTCGGGACTCATCGAGCAAGTTTTGTTTGTTGGGCCAACCGAACCGCACACAAAGCGTGGCCATTCGGCGGTGCTAAACTCATCGGCGGCTTGTCTGGCCAGTTTTGCACCAGCCAAAGCCATTGGGCGCGATAGGTGTTCGAGTTGGTAATCGGCTTGCGATATGATTTGCGAAGAAAAGGTATTCGTCTCAATAAGGTCGGCACCTGCGGCCAAATACCTGCGGTGAATGTCGAGAATAAGGTCGGGACGGGTGATGTTCAGCACGTCGTTGTTGCCTTTTAGTTGACCTTCGTGTTCTGCCAAATCGGCATTTCTGAAGTCTTTTTCCTCCAAGTTGTAGTCTTGAATCATGGTTCCCAGCGCACCGTCGAGTATCATGATGCGCTGTCTTATTATATCCTGAATTTTCATCTTGTCGACCTTTCCTTTCCCATTTACGCCCGTCGGTGTGTTTAACTAACTCTGCATTGGTTTTGTAAAACGGCTTATGGCAGTGTTACAACCTGTTTTCTTAATACCGTTTTATCGCCCTGTCCATTTGTCGGCGGTCTTCTTTCTCTTTAAGTGTTTGCCGCTTGTCAAACTCTTTCTTACCGCGCACCAGTGCGATGTCTACCTTTGCCCGTCCATGTGGGTCGATAAATACGAGTGTTGGCACGATGGTAAAGCCCACCTGCTTGCTGGCCTCTTGCAGTTTGCGTATCTCGCGTTTGGTGAGCAGCAGCTTGCGGTCGCGTTTGGCCTCGTGGTTGGCATACGAACCGTAGAAATAGGGCGAAATGTTCATGCCCTTTACCCACAGCTCGCCATTGTTGATATAGCAAAAGCTGTCTACCAGCGAGGCCTTGCCCATGCGGATAGACTTTATTTCTGTTCCCGTTAGAACGATGCCGGCCATAAATGTTTCAACGAAGAAGTATTCGAACGAAGCCTTCTTGTTTCTTATTTGTACGGCACTTTTCTTTCTTATCGAATCTGTTTCTTTGCCCATTGTTTGTCCTTTCTTTCTAAATGTGGCTAGTTTGTTAGTTAGCCCATGCAAACAGCCGTTCAGTTCACAATTTCTGCAAACTCTTCTATATGCCCATCTATATATTGTGCAATGGCAGCCGTCCACTCTTCTTCGTGTTCAACGAAGGTGTCGTCGAAGTCGTCGAATACGGGGAACTGCTCGAAAAGCGACATGAACTCTTCATCGGTGCAGTCTTTTTCTATCTCCTCATGATATTTCTTGTAGTTGGAGTGCACCTTGCTTACGAGTCGCCCCAATTCAATGATACCCCATTGCTTTACTATCCTTGCAAAAGGGTTGAGGAAGATAAATCTGCCATAGCCGTTGTGTATCAGTTGGATGAACCCTCCGTCCATCACCTCGTCGCGCAAAATACGGTAGGCCAAAAGCGTTATTTGGCTTGCATTGAGCTGTGCCATGGTTTCGGCGGTTAATTCTCCGCCCACAGCGTCATTGATGGCATCTACAAAGATGTCTACAAAGGCGTCCATTCCTTCTTCTGCCGCTTGCCTTAAAGCGGCATCGCTAACTGTTACTTTGTTGGGCATAGTTGAATGTTATATATTAATGGTGTACAAAGTTACAACAAAACCGCGTAATGCCTGCAAAATAGGGGCAGAATGTGTGCAATGGAGTGTTCTGCCACCTTTCTAAATGCAAAACTCTGCTCTGCAACTGCTCGCGCTGGCGGTCGTAAGCGTGCGTGTTTCCTGTGTCTGTTGCCCAAGCGCGTGCACACGGTATAATCGTTTTGTCTAGTTTTCAGCAAAAAAAATAACATTATGAGTGCCCTTTCTGCTCACCAACCGCCCACCTTGCCGCAAAAAATCGATTCTCGTGAAGGTTTGTTTTGGTGCAAAAAGGGGGTTGTTTGTGAATGCGGAAAAATGAATTTTTATTTAAACTGCCCGCCACTAACACCCGTTTTCAGGCCTTTTTCAGCAAAATGGAGTGCGTTTTGCCGCTAAACGGAGTGCATTTTGGTGCTAAATGCAATGCGTTTTGGTACAAAATGGAGTGCGTTTTGGTGCTAAATGCAAGGTAAAATGCTGCTAAATGCAGTGTAAAAGGGTGCTAAACGCGGGATGAAAAGTATAAAAATCCGCTGTAATGGTATAAATAAAACCTTCTTGAACCACGAAATGTGTGGCTCATAGGGGCAAAAATGTCTATCGAAAAGTGGGTTTTTAGGGGTAAAATGGGTGTATTTGAGCTTGAAAAAAATCGGACTTCCAACCAAACTAGAAAGGCTAAATGGTGCAAAATGCAGGTTTTGTTCTTAAAAGTAGGCATAATATAAGACGCGAAAGGCTAGAAATAGTACCTATTTACCTACTTTTTAACCTATATTTTCGCTAGAACGGAGAGAAAATCAGAACAATTTTGTAAAATAAAAGATAACGATTTAAGTTTTTGAGTTGATGAGTTGATGTATTCGGGGGGTGTTGTTTTTTTGTGAGTTTATAAGCCAGTGAGTTGATTTGTCCTACACTTCGTATGCGAGAGGAGTGTTTATCTTGTGTTGGCATCACAAAGACAACAAACTCCTCTCAATTTATAGACATATTAGGCAATATGGTTTCAATGTTAAAAGCTGTACTGAAAATAGGACAACATAAAAACTATACGCCAGCTACCATGATGCGGTAGCTGGCGTAATGTGGTAGCTTAGTTGTACGAGAACCGTACCTGATATGCTCTGACTTTAAAAACTATGTAATTAGAACATGTACTGAACACGCATCTGTACAACATTTACAACCTTAGCAGTGGGTTGGTCCCATGTGTGCGAATGTATGTAATGATAGTTCAGACGCAAGGTAACATACTTGTTCCAGAAGAAAGAAAGACCAGCACTGAGGTCAGACATGCGGCCTGCTTTGGCCATGCCTGCTATTGGAGCATCGGCCAATGCTTTCGAATCCTTCAAGTTAAGGTAGCCAAAGCCAAGCATCAATTCAAGGTTCTTGTCGGCAGGATTGTCAACGCCAGAGCACGCATAGTTGTACTTGTAGTTTGCTGGGTTGATGATG
>CAUPVH010000145.1:0-5217 GCA_963514635.1 uncultured Prevotella sp.
CAGGGTTTACCCAGCTCATCAGCACTGGGGGCTTGCCAAAGGTTTTGCTTATCCACTTGCCTGCGCCCGATGTAGACTCAGAAAAGGCGTTCCATACCCAAAGGCTTATGGGGAAAGGGGTGCGATAATAGCTGCTACCCATGAATGCACCATTGGGAGCGCAATCCAAAGCAGCCTCCATTTCTTCATGTGTTGAGGAGAAATGCGAGTTGTCTTCGTAGTTCGAATACTTTGTTTTCGTAAGGCCAACGTACAGTTGGTCGCCTTCGGGAACGCCCTTCGTGGTGGAACAAGAAGTAGCGACAAGCGTTGCGACACAAGCCAACAATGCCGAGAAAACGTGTTTGGGGTTATTCGCCATCTTTCTTTTCTTTATTTAATGAGTCGGGCGTTGCTGGCAGCACCACCTCTTCGGGAACTTTAAGTCGGAATATATCGCGGAAGTGGCGCAGCTTTCTTCGCCATATAAAACCAACACCATACTTTCCGATGTCGCCTTCCAGCCAATCGTAGCTGTCGCGATTGTAGAACATTTGCATGTAACGTGTAGAGCCTTGGTTTAGGCGATACTCCAACGATACGTTAGTAAAGAAGGTATTGTCGTTTCGCCCGACATCGGAACTTGACGACACCTTACCACCAACGATGATGCGTAGACGGTTGCTCCACAATCGTTTAGCAAACTTAAACGAATAGTCGGTGTGCATGTTGCCGCTGGCATCCGTTACGTTGTCGAGACCGAAACTCAGGTCGAGTGTTCGCAGAGCGTTGCCCGTGATGTTGTTTATCTGACTTTGCAAGAATGCACTTAAAGCATTGTTCATAGAGAAACTGCTGGTGTTGCCGTCTGCCAAATACATGCCCGTGGTGAGCATCGTAACGGCTAGTTTTCCGCGTTCGTCGCTACCCATCGTTTTAAGTTGGTTGCTAACCGTCATGTCTTGCGGCGCGTCGATGGTAAATTCCAATCCCATATTCTTCAAGGTCTTGGTCACAACCACACCACATTCAAATTCAACGATACGTCCGTCTCTGCCATTAGTGCTGACTGAGGCCTTTGTTATCTCGGTTGCTGTGATGTTTAGGCGTGGGTTCATTGCATCTCCCGTAAACTCAATATAACTTCCGTTCTTAATGGTAAAGGTTTTAAGCGGAATAACGGGGAGCGAGTACTTCATCTCGCCGTTGTTAAGGGTGTAGCGTCCTGTAAGCCGTAGTCCATTAACGGGGGTGTATCGCATGCGCAATTCGCCACCGCCCATCAAGTCGATATAGTTAGACTTGTCGGCATTGAGCGCACAAAGGATATGCGCGTTGGGGTCGATGTTCATGCTCAGGTCCATGCTAAATCCCGATAATGCAGGGCGATTGATAACTTCGGTCTTGTTGTCGGCAAAGTTAGTGAACGACACTAAGTCGTCCATCTGATTGTCCGAAGAGAGCGGTGAGTCGCGTAGAACGTAAGTCATGTCGGTGGCGTCAAGCACATCGAGCTTTCCGCGCAGGTTCAGATTGCTCACTTCGCCCGACATACGTCCAGAGAAGTTAACGAATACTTTTCCAAACACTTCCGAACGGTAGTTCTCTTTGGCGTTGATAATCTCGTATTTGGTAGCACGCATGCGCATGTCCATCCGCATGCGGTCGGGATTAGAGAAGTCGAATTCGCCCGAAATGTTCAGCGGACTGTCGTTGTGAGCAAACACTTCAAAGTTCTCAAACAACAGGTGACTGTTCACAATGCGCACGGGGTCGTTGGCAAAACGTAGCGTCATACCGTATGGATCGCTGAAAATATGAGCCGAATCAAGGAAAACTTCGCCGTTAACCATAGGTTTAGACAGCGGTCCTTTGATGGCCAACTCGCCTTCGGCGTAGCCGTTAAGACCGAACATGCGCTGGGGTATAAATCCGTTAACGATGCTAAGGGGCAGACGTTCTAGTTTCAAGGTGGCATCAAGCTGCCCACCACGAGCTGAATGGTAAGTACCCGATAGCTGCCCAACTTGTATGTCGTCCTTACTTAGCGTGCCATCGATGTAGTGTCCGCCGTCGGATTTCGGCATATAAACAAACTCGGAGCTGAGATTTCCCATCTGGCTTTGCTGATAAACCAAGTCGGTAACCGACACGGCCGACGATACTGATAACGCATCCTTGGTTTGTATTGCGTGGAAGTCGCCGTTAAGTGTACCCGACACTTCGGGCATGTAAGGCAAAACAGAGAATAGTTGTTCAAGGTTTAAGCGATTTACCGAGAGCGTAATGTCTTGCAAAGCCTCTTCGTTCTCGTTGTTTGTTGCAAGTCGGATACCTGTTCCGTCTGCGGCCCGTAAGCGTAGGTCGGCGCGAACACGCCGGTCGTCGCCCATAAACACATAGTTGCTGTCGTTAACCGTGAACTCTTTGTAACCCAAAACGGCCTCGCGGTCCATCAAACTAAGCTGTATGCCCTTATCTTCCATCGTTGCACGCACGCCCACACCAACGCCCAACTTGTTGTGTTCGTCGTAAATTCGTGCCTTGATGTATGTTCCGCGCTCTTCCAATGCGCCGTTTAGTAGGGCATTAAACACGTATTGAGGATTTTTCTTGTTGTTGCGCACCTGCACCGAATAGGCTATTTGGTCGGCATCAGACTTCAATGCCAAACGCACCGTGTCGATAAGCACGCTGTCGGCCACCAATTGATTGATGTTGAGGTAGCCGTTTAGCCCGGCAAGGGGCGACGAGTGGAGGTCGGCAGACATCTCTCCAACAGCATAGCCATACTTACGCAGCACGCGCATAAAGATGTTTTCGCGGCCGCTTTGCATATTGATGTTGGCCAAAGGCAAGCGTTCGCGCAGTCGGGCTTCGTTTATATGTTTGGTGGCGAGTTGCTGTTGCAGTTCTTTCCAAAAGCCCATGCCGCGATTTAAGATATAGGCATAACCGCCTTTGCTGTTCATTCGCAAGGCAAAGTCGCCGCAAACTAGGTTGGCGTGGGTGGTGTCGCGATTGGTAAAGAGGCTTACAGACATGGCTCCAAGGCGATAATCTTTGGCTGTATCGTTAACCATGATGTCGGCAACATTGCCTTCTAGTTTATAATAATCCTTGCCGTTGGTTTCCACATTAAGGTCGCTACGGAAAGAGGCCACCACCTTTTGGTCTAGCAAGTGCAGGTTGTAAAGGTCTAGCTTGGCCAGGTCGGTGTTGATATGTGCTTTTATCAACTTACCGCTATTTCGCCCATTGACGTTTATCGAACCCTTCAACAAGGGGTTGTTGCTTTGCAGCGAGGCTGTGATAAGGCCGTTGCTCACCTGCGCCTTACCAGCAATCTTGTCTAAATCGTAACCACCAAAGTGGAAACGATCTATGCGTACATTGGCAAACAGCTGGGTTTTGGTAGACATAAAGTCGGTTCCCACACCTCGTGCCTCCACTTCGCCCGTAAAGGGATGTAAGCCTTGGTTGGGTAAGAAATGCTGTAAAGCCAAACTTTTCAGCCTAATGTGAGCATCATAAGCCATCTTGCGCGCATCAAAACGCCCCTTTAACTGCACACTGCCCCCGCCTTCGTGCATCGTGGCGTCGGCTTGATACGTTTCGCCCTGCATCTTGGCGCGAGCGTTAAGAGAGATGCCCAATGGGATATTCACTTGCCGTTGCAGCTTTTTGTCAAGCAACACCTTAGCAAAGTTAAGGTTATAGGTGTTGGCTTTCAAGAAAATCTCTCCTTTGCGCCTACGCGTATCCATAGGTTTCTCTACATAACCCGTGGTTTGCAGCTTAAAGGCAGTGGGCAAAACCACATTAAGTCCTGAAAAAGCGATACGTTCCTTGTTGCCCTTCGCTACACCATCTATGCGCAAAGGATAATTGGGAAACGCCTTTCTAAACCCTTCGGGCATGCCGCCCATAGCGCGCAGCAAGTCGGCCTTACCCAACGAGGCGTGCAAGGCAACATATAATTTACCAGGATTAACCTCATCAAAGGCATTCATGTCCATATTGAATTTGGCCGTAAGCGCGGATTCGGGAGTGCGCAATTCAAGGTTGGATAATGCAATGCGCGTAGAATCTAGCGCAACATGACTGCTAAGATGATTTACACGAACACCGCTTTTCTCCTTAAAAGCGCATACGCGGAGATTCATTTTCAACTCTGGCTGACAGAAATAAAACGAGTCGATGCCCAAATTCAGTTCTGTAAGATGTATGTGATTAGGGTCTAAGCCGTCTGTTCGGGGCTTGTAAGTTTGGTCGTAGTTCAAACTTCCATTCTGCCAATCGAGCGTTTCAAGCCGATAGAGGTTCTTATACAGGTCGAAATAGCCGTTTTTAGCATCCAGCTTGGGCAGGTCTACCAATACGGCCATGCTGTCTCGTGGCGTTCGTAGCAAAGCTTTTGAGTGCTCTATCTGCAATTTATCCACCTTTATTTTCCAATAAATGGGCGTTTTAGTGGTGTCGGGCGGAACGGTGTCGCTCAACTCCACGCTGATGTTGGCATCTTTCAGTTGGGCTTGGTTCACTCTAATGGTCTTCGAGTTGAGGTCAACACCCCTGCTTTGCACCAGCAACAGGCCCACCTTTCCTTTTATGCGTGCCTCGTGCACAAGGTTGGCGGTGTTCATCCGCACGTCGTGTAACGACAGTTCGTCAACTTCTACCTTGTTACTTAGTAAGGGCATCAATTGCACTTTGGCCACAATCCTACCCACATTGGCGATGGTGTCAGTTTGTCCCGCTATCGAATCGTTAGCTTGCATCACCCTCACACCCTCAACACCGAGGTCTAGTGGGAACACAAGCCTCACCCTCTCCACCGTTATATCCATGCCCATCTTTTGCGATGCATAGCTCGCAACCCGCTTAACAGCCCAGTTTTGTACTGGCGGGCAGTAAAGCAGAACCACTAAGATAAGAAAAAGCACAATCGGGATGGCAACAGCAATGACAACCCATCGAATATATTTCTTCATATAAAAACGCTCGCTCGTCTATCTATTTCGCCACAAGGCTCCTATTTAACTTGCAAAGTAAACATTTTTTTTTGAATATTTGCCTCATAGTGGACAAAGAAATGATAACGAACAACAATTTATTCAAAATCAGAACAGAAAGGTAACAAATGCAACACAAATGTGCAACTATCATTAATACCGTTTGAACTCGTAAACTTAACAACAAATGAAATCATAAACTTACAAACTGAACAACTAATAA
>CAUPVH010000146.1:0-5213 GCA_963514635.1 uncultured Prevotella sp.
CTGGTTGTTATCTTTTTTCTGGTTGAGTTACTATGCTCCCATTTCGGTCAAATGGATGGTGCAAATAGAGAGCTAATTTTCATTCGCACCAAATAAAAGGCAATATTTTTTTAGTGCTTGCCGTTTGCCTTGCGCGTTAAGTGATAAGGTGCAGCAACGGTTTACTTCCCTTTTGTTCGTTTTTGCGGCTTTAATCTTACATTTGCTAGCAGCCAAGAGCAATCTTTGTCCAAAAAGATAATCTTACATTTATCTTCAAATGTCCGCCAATTCTTGCGGAATAATGGTTGCACCTTGCCTTATTCTGTCGGCCATGCCTATGCCATTACGTAGGTTTCCGCCCACGATAAGGCCAGGATATTGGCTTTGCAGGGCGTCAATGGCCTTGAAACGAGCACCGCTGCTTACCTCGTATTGCGGTATGGCATGGCGATGGCGAAATATTTTAAGCAAGTTGGGCTGCATGTTGGCCGGCAAACGCAGCATGTGGCGCAGCTCGGCAAGCACCATTTGCGTTAGTTCGGCATCGTTCATATCCAGCACTTCGGGGTGTTTGATACCGCCGACGAACACCGAAAACAAGTCGCCTTGCCTGGGTGCACGCCCCTCAAAGCACGATGCTGGGAACAGCACACCTAATATATGTCGGTTTTCGCACGAGGGAACAAGGCCGCCAAAAGCCTCGTTGCGCTGTCCTTGCACATCGGCAAAGCCCACACTAACCTGCACAATAGGGGCATAACGCAAGCAGGTGATGGGCTCCATCAGTGCGTGGGGCACGAAAGGCAGCAACTGGGGCAGGGCATAAGCGCCAACAGTAGTTACCACTTGTTGGGCTAAGATGCTGCAAACAGTGCCGTCTGGCCGCGTATATTCGGCCTTCCAACCCTGCTCAGAAGGTTGCAGATGCAAGTTGCTTGCCCCCAAAACGATGTTCGTTTCGCCAACAGAACGCCCAAGCGCATCAATCAAATGCTGCAATCCCCCTTCGGCCGAGAACACCTTTTTGGTGGCCAGCAGGTCGCGTGGCGTTTTGGGTTGGCGCATCTTAGCTATCGCCCCGCGCACAAAACTGCCGTATGTGTGTTCCAAATTGTAAAGCTTGGGCAGCGCATAACGCGTAACCAAACGTTCTGGGTCGCCTGCATACACGCCCGAGATAAAAGGGTCTACGGCATACCGTTCGAACGAATTGCCCAACCGTCGCCTAACAAGTTGTGCCACGCTTTCGTCTGCATCCGTTCCTTTTCTCCTAAAAGGCTCGGCCAATATCCGTAGTTTGTCGTGCCAAGAAAACAGCGTTGTTCGCACGCTGGCCATCAAACCCACGGGCAATGCGTGGAAACGTTCGCCCTTCCAAATCCATCTTTGCTTGGCCTCTTCGCGCGCAGTAAGCAGCTTACAGCCGTATGGGGCAAGGTCTGTAAATAGTTCGGCCACTTCGGGATAGGCCACCATGCCCGTGTTGGGGCCGCTTTCGTACACAAATCCCTGCTCTTCAAAGGTGCGGATTTGTCCGCCAATGCGGTTTTCTTTTTCCACCACCAGCACCTCTTCGCCTTGTTTTCGCAGGGCGTGTGCGGCGGTAAGCCCGGTAAGTCCGGCTCCTATTATTATTGTTGTTTGGCGCATGTATCTTTTTGTTTAGCTTGGTTTTCTGCCATGTTGTGCACGTTACACGGGTTTCGAAAAGCGATTGTGGTTGTTAATCATCATCTTATCGAGTGCCGCCGCCACGTTGCGCACAAAGGGCGAACCTGCTTCGGTAAGTGCTATGTGCGTGCGTTCTAAGGTTATCAGCCCATCGTCGGCCATTTGCTGCAAGGCAGGCACATCGTAGTTTAGGGCCTCTTTCACCTCTTCTGCCGATATGTTCAGCCTATGGGCCATGTCTGTCCACGCCACGTAATAGTTGCACATCAGGCTCTCTATCACCTCGCGCGCCACGCGTTGCCACGGTTGCAGCGCATATCCGCGTTCTATGCAGAGCCGCCCTTCGCTGGTGTATTGAATGTAGCGTGCCACATCTTTGGTGTTTTGCGCGTAGGCCGCATCTAGCTGACTGATGCCCGACACGCCCAAGGCATACACCTGTGCCGTGATGCGCCGTGGGCAATAGCCCTGAAAATTACGGTGCAGCTGCTTGCGTTCCAGTGCCTGTTGCAGGTCGTCGTTGGGTTCAACAAAGTGGTCCATGCCGATATGGCAATATCCGGCGCGTGCAAGTTGTTCCGCCGCCTGCTCGAACATGCGCATCTTTTCGGCCTCTGGTGGCAGCCCCGCCTTTTCCAATATGCGCTGCCTGCTATATATATAAGGTACGTGCGCATAGCTAAAGGTAACCAATCTGTTGGGCCGCATGTCTATTGCGCGTGCGATGGTGCGCGCAAAGCTCTGCACCGTTTGCCCCGGCAAGCCGTATATGAAGTCGAGATTAACCTTTGCGCCGCTTTGCCTAAGCCGCTCAACGATATGCTCTACGGGCAACAACGAGGGTCGGCGGTTAACGGTTCGCAACACGTTTTCGTCAAAATCCTGTATTCCCAAGCTGTAACGCGTAAACCCGCAGCCGATTAGCTGCTCCCAATGTTCGTCGTTAAGGTATGCGGGGTGGCACTCAATGGCAATCTCCGGGTTTTCTATTGTACCGAACGAACCCAGCAAATGCTCGTTTAGGCGCCTGATGTGGTGCAGCGGAATGGATGTAGGACTGCCTCCCCCATAATGTATCTGCGATATTTTCCGCCCCTTGTCAAGGTGTGGCAGCAGCAGGTTTATCTCCCGATGCAGGGCATCGAAGTAGGCCTCCACCACCTCATTGCGCGCCATAGCCACCGAGTTGCACCCGCAATAGTGGCACAGGTGTTGGCAAAAGGGCACGTGTATGTAAAACGAAATGTTGTCTACCGCGGCATTGTTAGACTGGTCTACGGCTGCGAGATACTCCTCTTCGCCCATCTCCACAAAGCTGTTTGCCGGCGGATAGCTCGTGTATCGTGGCACGGGCTTGTTGTATTTGGCAATTAATTCTTCGTTAGTCATGCGTCGTTTCTGTTTTTAATGCCAAGCTCACGTATGCCAGCGAGGCCAGTGCTATGGCGGTTTGCAGGGCAAACATGGCGGTATATCCGGCCACATCGGCCACGGCACCGCTGCCCATAGCGGCCACGATGCCCGTCAGATGGGTTAATACGGTTTGCACGGTAAAGTCGGTTCCCTCTTTTCCAGGGCGCACATGGCTCATGGCCGAGGTGTAAACCACCACTGTTGCCATGCCATAACTGGCCCAAAGCAACACGGTAGCCAAGACGATTTGGGCCGTTGTGGGCACGCTTACCGACAGGATGGTGAACAAAAGCGTGGCACCGAGCATGGCACATGCAACCGCAGGCCGTACGCGTGCATAGCCATAGCGGCGAACAAGCATGCCCGTGGGATAGCCAACGGCGAAAGCCGAGGCCACGCCCACCACGCCGTTTATCAGCCCGATGTCTTTCATCGAGTAGCCTAGGTCTACCATGTAGGGTTTCATGTTAGACATGATGCCGATGATGCCCATGTAATAGAGCGCCAAAAAAAGTATCTGCCGCCACACGCCGCGTTGGCCGAAAAACCACACAAAGTCGGTTAATCGTGCGCGCTGGCGTTTATCTTCGTCCTGTTGCAGGCTTATTTTTTTGTTGAAAAGCAAAGGCAAGGCGGCCACCAAGACAAAGAGGCTGAGGCATTGGGTTACGCTGTTCCACCCATAACGGTGCAAAACCACGAGCAACAGTCCGCTACCCACAAGGCTCCCTGCAAAGCTCCCCATAGACTGCATGCTGTTCATCAGTCCCCTTTCGCACCCCTTTGTGGAGCGTATGGCTAGGGCATCGGTGGCTATATCCTGTGTGGCAGAGGCCACTAACGACAGCAACACCAACAATATAACCGTGGCCACATTGAGCTGCAAGTTAAGCGTGCCGGCCAAAAACACCAGTAGGGCGTAAACCAACTCGCTGCCAACGATGAGCCGCTTGTAGCCGCGCATGGTGGTGCAAGCCCTGTCTACCAGTGGGCTCCATAGCATTTTGAGTATCCACGGCAGCTTAACCAGCTGCAACAAGGCAATGGCCGAGAGCGAGAACCGTTGTTCGCGCATGGTTACTTGCAGGGCAGTGGTAAAGAAACTCATGGGCACAGCTTGTGCCAGATAGAGGCAAAAGAAGGTGGATAGCTTGTTTCGCTGGTTTAAGTCTTGCTTCATCTTGTTTTTGTATGCAATGCTGCGGCGGCGTGTTACGTTTGTTCCACTGGCGATGCACTGCTCTCGTGCGTGCCCGCTTGTGGTGTTGGTGGTGTTTGGGGTTAAGCCTACCGCCGTTAACAGGCGCAAAGTTAAGAAAATTATGCCGCAACGGCGTTCCTTATTTATGGGGATTTAAGGCAGAGAAAAGGCGTGAGGAATAAGTTTAGCGAGGCCCATCAGGGTAGCAAGGAAAGCTAGGAAAACTAGGAAAACCAGTAAAAAACAGGAGAGCCAGAAAGGCAAGAGCTGTCTAGGAAGGCCAAGAGGGCTAGGAAACCTAGAGCATCTTGGAAAGCTAGGAGCATCAGACCATCTAGGAAACCTAGGGGCATCTTGGAAAGCTAAGGGCATCAGGGTATCTAGGAAGGCTAGGGTATCTAGGAGACCTAGGAAATATAGGAGCACTAGAATATCTAGGAACACTAGGGTATCTAGAAAGACTAGACAAACAAGAAAACAAGAAAATGTTTTACAAAACACACCTTACTTGCAAGCCCATTCTAGACAAAATAAGGGCCCAAAATGAGTAAAAAACCACTTTTTATGCCTTTATGCGTTACGTTTTCATCTCCTTTTTGAGCCTACAACTTGCATTTAGCACCGCTTTGCCTTTCTATTTCGCTGCCAACTCACATTTTTCTCAAGCCCAATTACTCGCTTTTAGCCCCTAAAACCATGCTTTTTAATGGCCATTTTGCCCTTTTTAGCCATGTGTTTCATGGTTCTAAAAGGTTTTGTTTATACAATAGCAATGGATGTTTATGCTTTTTATCTCGCATTTAGCAGCAAATCACACCGCATTTAGCAGCATTTTACCTTGCATTTAGCACCAAAACGCACTTCATTTTGCACCAAAACGCACGCTATTTTGCACCAAAACGCACGCCATTTAGCAGCAAATAGCCCCAAAACTGGTGCTAATGGC
>CAUPVH010000147.1:0-5197 GCA_963514635.1 uncultured Prevotella sp.
ATTACCTTTGCTGTATTTTTAGCTTTTAGCTGAGCAGGTTTTGCTTACTTCTTGATGGAGCATAGTGAGCTATGCTTTCTGAAAGCGTAAGCGAAAGATGCCAGATAAAAGCAAAAAGACAGTGAAGAGCAATACAACGAACGTCAATTGAACCCTTGCGGGGAATTTATAGAACATGTCTATACAACATCTCAACTACATTTTCCTCCCTACAAAATGCTTTTGTGGGGAGGAAAATACACACCAACAAAGCGGGTTAAGTTGAGCCTATGGCACTGCATAACCCGCCATAAACAAGCACAAGATGCAAGTAAACATCAACAACCTTACAAAAAAATACGGGGATAAAACGGCAGTTTCTATCCCCGTTTTTTCTATGTCAGACAACGAAATTGTAGGACTAGTGGGAAACAACGGCTCTGGAAAAACCACCTTTTTCAGACTTCTTACCGACTTGGTTAAAGCCAACACGGGCGAAGTGAGCCTCAATGGTGTGGACCCTACGCAAAGCGAGTCGTGGAAACAACACACAGGTGTGTACCTCGACGAGGGCTTTCTCATCGACTACCTAACGCCCGAAGAGTATTTCGACTTCGTTGCAAGCATCTCGGGCATAGACAATGAAAGCCTAACACAGACGTTGCAGCAGTTTGAAAACTTTATGGCTGGCGAAATACTTGGCCAAAAGAAACTTATACGCGACCTCTCGGCAGGCAACAAGCAGAAGGTGGGCATCATTGCCGCCATGCTTGCACACCCGCAATTTCTTATTCTCGACGAACCCTTTAACTTTCTCGACCCTACCAGCCAAAATGCCTTAAAGGCCATACTTTCTAAGTTTGGACAACGCGAAGGCACAACGGTTATCGTGTCGAGCCACAACCTACAACACACCATCGACATTTCCACACGCATCGTTTTACTAGAAAAAGGCCTCATCATCAACGACTTCAAGACTGTTGATACGGCTGCCATACGCGAATTGGAAAACTATTTCGCTGCCCAATAGCCTCTACAAGGATGTTTTTTCCCAAGCATGGCGTGGCTTTAAGCACCTAGATATGCGATAAACGCCCCACTATAAGAAAAGACGTACATAAACACAATTGCGAACATGCAACTAAGAAAAGAGATAGAACCCGACTTCGAAACGGTTGAAAAACGCCACCCAATAGCCCTTAAAGCAATAATGAGTTATACAGCGTATTGCGATGAAAACGGGGACGAAGACTTGGTGGAATATAACAAATTGGCCGACTATCTTCATCAGCTTACGGGGAAAGACATGTCGCAATTTAATCTTTGGGAATGGTGGGAAGAAGAAGGTGCCGAGGTTTTGGCCTTCAAAATTGTGCTGCCCGAACCTCAATGCGTACACAATATCACTATGGACGAAGTGCATGAGGTTGTAAAAAGGCTCAAAATCGACATCTACACATCCCCCGAAGATGGTTCGTTGAAAGAGCTTTTTAAATATCATCTAGACGGGTATTATAAGTTGTTCTTGGAAAGGAACTTTAATACGTACGACCCTAAACTGTTTGAAAGGAATAAAAACGACAAAGGTGAATACTTTGAATACACCGAAACAGAGATTGTTCAAATGCTTTGGAGATAGTCGCAACACGATGTGACACTGCTCGCACCCACATTGTCCACTTCACTATATAAGTCTTAACCAAAGGCAAGCCATTCTTTAAGCTCCCCTTCACAAACTTTTGCTGGCCTAGCGATGCCAACTACAAAGATGTATAAGTCGGATAAACTGGTGTTTATAGACACTAACACATCGTGTTTATAAGCCATAGGCACCAGTTGGCGAACCACTAATACAAGTTTACTAGTCCTTGTTTGTCTGGCAACAAGGTAAAATTCTTGTACTGTTTTTTAACATTATGAGTGCCCTCTCCGCAAAAATTCCGGACATTGGGCGAATTTTCGCTCGTATTCCGCAAACTTGTAACAACCTGACTTATTGCATATTACACCAATATTAGGCAAAACGCCCACATTAATGGTCAGCAAGTAGAATATTTATACGGTTTAAGCGTCAACCAAACGCTCATCAAGCTATTTTTCATTTCTTTGTCGCTATCAGCCGTCAAATATACATTCTAAAACATTTCATCTCGGATTTAGACCACAAATCAACACCAAAATATGGCAATTTGCAGCATATTGAATTGCGTTTTGGTGCTAAACGCAGTGTGTTTTGGTGCAAAATGCAGCGCGTTTTGATGCTAAACGCAGTCCGTTTTGGTGCATATTGCAGTTGGTTTTGCTGCATATTTACCGCATAGTAACGAGAGATATTCATACATTTTCGTGTTATTGAGGATGCAAAATGGGCGATTATTTTCAACAAAGAGAGATGCAATGTTATATGAGATTGCAAAAAATGGCAGAGAAAACGCGTTGGAGCGGTGTACAAATTTGATTTTTTCGGCGCATTTTATATATGTTTTCACCTCATTTTCGTCTAGAAGGTGGTGCCACAAAGAGTGTGTTTTGTAAAACATTATTACCCGTTTAACAAATCATAGTTATACTTACCATTGTGAAAAGCGGGTAAAATGGGCGCTTAAAATGGGTACATCCATTCTTCTTTAACCCAAATCGCGCATTACACCGCTTGGGGGTAAATGCCGTGATATGCCGTGCAACAACTGCACTACTTACATTAACTAGCACAAGAGAAAAGCAAAATATAAGGCAGAAAAAATCATCAATAATAGGTAAATCAAGTGGCAAGTGCACGCCCAGCGCTACCCATTTATAGGTATTTTAAAAAAGGATAATGCACCATTTGCCACCCCTAAAACGGAAATGTTATAACTTTGTGTAAGCATAAACACGTAACACAGACAAATAGGAAATGAGATTATCGGAACTAAGAACGGGAGAAAAAGCCGTTGTGGTGAAAGTTTTGGGCCACGGGGGTTTTAGAAAACGCATCGTGGAGATGGGCTTTATCAAGGGTAAAACCGTTGAGGTGTTACTCAATGCGCCCCTTCAAGACCCCGTGAAATACAAGATACTTGGTTACGAAATTTCGCTCCGCCGCGACGAGGCGCAAATGATTGAAGTGGTTTCGGAAGAAGAAGCCAAGCTTATCGACAAGCCCAACGACGAAACGAAAGACACCGAAAACACACTGGGCACGAACGCCGAAAGGGACGACCAGCCGCAACCTACGGCAACCGACATGCCCGTTAGCGAAGAAAAGATGCAACAAGCGGCACGCCACAAGCGGCGCGTGATAAACGTGGCACTGGTGGGAAACCCCAACTGCGGAAAGACATCGCTCTTCAACTTCGCATCGGGAGCACACGAAAAGGTGGGAAATTATTCGGGCGTAACCGTCGATGCCAAGGAAGGTGTCGCACGCTTCGAGGGCTATGAGTTTCATTTGGTAGACCTGCCAGGCACATACTCGCTCTCGGCATATAGTCCGGAGGAGCTATACGTGCGCAAACAAATCGTTGAAAAAACGCCCGACGTGGTTATCAATGTGCTAGATGCCAGTAATTTGGAACGCAACCTTTACCTCACCACCCAACTCGTAGACATGAACTTGCGCATGGTGTGCGCCCTAAACATGTACGACGAGTTTGAGAAACGCGGCGACACCATAGACCTTGAAATGCTGGGCAAGCAATTGGGTGTGCCCATGATACCCACCGTATTTAAGACTGGGCGCGGCGTGCAGCTGCTTTTCCACATCATCATCAACATGTATGAGGGTATGGACTTTATCGACAAGGACGGCAACATCAATCCCGAAGTGGCCGCCGAACTACAAAAATGGCACGAAGAATATAAGAGCGACGTACCCACCGAGCACCAAGAAGACTTTGCCACAACCGATGCTAAGCCGCACAACAAGATATCGAGACACGTACACATCAATCATGGCCCTAGGCTGGAACTATGTATCGGCCGCCTGAAACTGCAAATTGAACAGAACCCTGAGGTTAGGCACAAGTTCCATACGCGATACTTGGCCATCAAACTGTTGGAGAACGATGCCGAAACAGAACGCGAAGTGGCCACGCTAAGCAACGCCAAGGCGATATTGGCCACGCGCGACAAAGAGGCGCAAAGCATAAAAACGCAACTTAACCAAGACTGCGAAACGGCCATCATGGATGCCAAATACGCCTTTATTCATGGCGTTTTGGCCAAGGCTGCCTACAAAGAAGGAAAAGCAAACGACACCTACAAGCTTACCCACAAGCTAGATGCCATCATCACACATAAGTTTTGGGGATTTCCCATCTTCTTCCTCCTGCTTTATGTGATGTTCCAAGTAACCTTCTCTGTGGGCCAATACCCTATGGATTGGATAGACCAAGGCGTAAACTGGCTGGGAGAATGGGTTAAGGAAAACATGAAAGACGGCCCAGTAAAGGACCTCTTGGCCGAAGGAATTATTGCCGGCGTGGGCGCGGTTATCGTGTTTCTGCCGCAAATTCTCATCCTCTACTTCTTCATCTCGTTCATGGAAGACAGCGGATACATGGCTCGCGCGGCCTTTATCATGGACAAGTTGATGCACAAGATGGGGCTCCACGGCAAGTCGTTCATACCACTTATCATGGGTTTTGGCTGCAATGTGCCTGCGGTAATGGCCACACGCACCATCGAAAGTAGGCGAAGCCGACTGATAACGATGCTTATCCTGCCCATGATGAGCTGTTCGGCGCGCCTGCCCATCTACATCATGATAACGGGAACGTTCTTTGCCTTGAAGTATCGCTCGGCAATTATGATTTCGCTTTACGTGGTGGGCATACTCATGGCCGTGATAATGAGCAAGATTTTCAGCCGTTTCTTGGTGAAAGGCGAAGATACGCCCTTCGTTATGGAGTTGCCGCCGTATCGTTTCCCCACCAAAAAAGCCATCGCCCGACATACCTGGGAGAAAGGCAAACAATATTTGCAAAAGATGGGTGGCATTATTCTTGTGGCCAGCATCATTGTTTGGGCATTGGGATATTTCCCCCATAACGACGAGCTTGACAAGCAACAGCAACAAGAACAAAGCATTATCGGGAGGATGGGTAAGGGCGTTGAGCCTGTGTTCCGTGCGCAAGGTTTCGACTGGAAGCTAGACGTTAGTCTGCTTGCTGGCGTTGGAGCAAAAGAGATTGTGGCCTCTACGATGGGCGTGCTATATGCCGACGACGACAGTTTT
>CAUPVH010000148.1:0-5187 GCA_963514635.1 uncultured Prevotella sp.
CCATAGAAAAGTTCCTTGGAGAAGACTTCAAGGTAATGTCGAGCTACGGACATATCCGCGACTTGAAAAAGACTGGATTGAGCGTAGACCTCGACACCTTTGAGCCTTTCTACGAGATTTCGGACGATAAGAAAAAGGTGGTGGCCGACCTGCAAAAGGCTGCAAAAAGCGCCGAACGGGTGTGGTTGGCTAGTGATGAGGACCGCGAGGGAGAGGCCATTTCGTGGCACTTGTGCG
The DNA here is from genome assembly GCA_963514635.1 of uncultured Prevotella sp. Taxonomy (GTDB): domain Bacteria; phylum Bacteroidota; class Bacteroidia; order Bacteroidales; family Bacteroidaceae; genus Prevotella. The sequence goes on from CAUPVH010000148.1 coordinate 238, forward strand.
AGGTTTTGGGTCTAGACGAAGACAAAACCAACCGCATCGTGTTCCACGAGATTACTAAACCGGCCATTCTTCGCGCCATTGAAGAGCCGCGCCGCGTTGACATGAACCTCGTAGATGCGCAACAAGCACGCCGCGTACTCGACCGAATGGTGGGTTTCATGCTCTCGCCCATACTCTGGCGCAAGGTAAAACCGTCGCTTTCGGCTGGTAGAGTGCAGAGTGTTGCTGTGAGATTGGTGGTAGACCGCGAGCGCGAGATTAACGCTTTCAAGCCCGAAACCTTCTATCGCATCGTTGCCATCTTCGCCATTACCAACGATGAGGGCGGCATGACCGAGGTAGATGCCGAACTAGACACGCGGTTTAAAACCCACGAAGAGGCATTGGCTTTCCTAGAAAAGTGCAAAAACGCCAATTTCACCGTCGAAAGCGTCAGCAAAAAGCCATTAAAGCGCTCGCCTGCTCCTCCCTTCACCACCTCTACCCTGCAACAAGAGGCGGCCCGAAAGCTAGGGTTCAGCGTGTCGCAAACCATGATGGTGGCTCAAAGGCTGTACGAAAACGGACGCATTACCTACATGCGTACCGACAGCGTTAACCTCTCTGGCCTTTGCATCAATGCCACGAAGGAAGAAGTTCCCCGCCTATGGGGCGAGCAATATAGCCTGCCGCGCAACTTCCACACGCACGCAAAGGGGGCGCAAGAGGCGCACGAGGCCATTCGCCCTACCTATATGGATGCCACTAAAATAGACGGAACGCAACAAGAAAAAAAGCTGTACGACCTGATTTGGAAACGTACGGCCGCCTCGCAGATGGCCGAAGCCCTGCTCGAAAAGACGCGTGTTACCATCAACATATCGGGAACTAGCGAACATTTCGTGGCTACGGGCGAGGTTTTAACATTCGACGGATTCTTGAAAGTGTACCGCGAATCTACCGACGACGAAGACGATAACCAGTCGGATGCTTCGCGAATGTTGCCCCCCATCAACGAGGGCGACAAGCTAGAACGCCGCGAAATAACCTCGATAGAACGCTTTACGCAGGGTCCGGCACGCTATACCGAGGCCAGTCTTGTGCATAAGATGGAGGAATTGGGCATCGGTCGCCCGTCTACCTACGCCCCAACCATCAGCACCATCCAACATCGCGAGTATGTAACTAGGGGCGACAGCAAGGGCAAAGAACGCCAATACCTGGTAGATACGCTTAAAGGCATCGTGATAACGACTAAGAATAAGAAGGAAAATGTTGGCGGCGACAAGGGCAAACTGCTGCCCACCGATGTAGGCATCGTGGTGAACGACTTCTTGATGGATAGTTTCCCCACCATCATGGACTATAACTTTACGGCCCATGTTGAAGAGGATTTCGACCGCATTGCCGAAGGACAAGAGGAGTGGAAGGCCATGATGAAAGCCTTTTATGCCGACTTCGGCCCTACGGTAGACACGGTGATGAACGCTCGTTCGGAGCATAAGGCCGGCGAACGCGCCCTAGGCGAAGACCCCGCAACAGGCAAACAGGTGCTTGTAAAGATTGGCCGATTCGGTCCTGTGGCGCAGATTGGCGTTGCAAGCGACGACGAAAAGCCACGTTTCGCTAACCTCACCGCTGGCCTGAGCATCGAAACCATCACGCTTGAAGAGGCTCTCGAATTGTTTAAGCTGCCTCGTACGGTGGGCGAATTTGAGGGTAAGCCCGTGGTAATTGGTTCGGGAAGGTTCGGCCCGTACATCTTGCACGACAAGAAGTACACTTCGTTGCCCAAAACCGAAGACCCACACTCGGTTACACTCGAAACTTCGGTGGCACTTATCGAACAAAAGCGCATGCAGGAAAAGCAAAAGCACTTGAAATCGTTTGCCGAAGACCCGAAACTAGAAGTGATAAACGGTAAGTTTGGCCCATACCTTGCTTACGATGGCAAGAACTACAAATTGCCCAAAGAGCTGCACGAAAAGGCTAGCGAACTTACCTACGAGCAATGTATGGAATTGGTGAAAGCTGCGCCTACAAAGCCCAAACGCGCCACCAAGACTTCTGCGGCTAGCAAGGCAAAGAAATAAACATAAAGCCGGCAAAGGCTCCACTAAACAAAGCGTTCAGGATAATATGCAAAACGGCTTGCCAAGCACCGCAACGCCCAATAAGGGCAAAGGCGCGTGCCATCGCATCATACTCATTGGCTATATGGGGGCTGGGAAAACCACCATAGGCAAGGCTTTGGCCGCAGAGTTGGGCCTGCGTTTCTACGACTTGGACTGGTATATCGAGTCGCGCATGCGCAAAACGGTGGCTCAACTGTTTGCCGAAATGGGCGAAGAGGGCTTTCGCCGCATCGAACGAAACATGTTACACGAGGTGGCCGAGTTCGAAGACGTGCTTATTAGCTGTGGTGGTGGCACGCCATGTTTCTTCGATAACATGCAGTACATCAACCAACAAGGCCATACGCTATACCTTAAAGCCTCGCCCGATGTGCTATACAAGCACTTAAAGATGGGCAAGTCGGTGCGCCCCTTGCTGCATAACAAAACGCCCGACGAGGCGAAAGCCTTCATCAGCGAGCAACTTGCCGCGCGCGAACCTTTCTACCTACTTGCTCATCACACCCTCGACGTAAGTCTGATGGACAACTTCGAGAAGATTAAGCTGTCTGTGGCACAAGCAAAAGAGGTGCTGGGCGTGTAGTTAGTGGATTAGTTAACGAGTTGACAAGTTGACGAGATGGTGAGTTGACCAGTTGACAAGTTGACGAGTTAACGAGGTGACGAGTAGACAAGATGGTGGGTTGACGAGAGGACAAGTTGATAGGCGCAGCCATCTTTTCACTTTTTCACCTTTTCACCCTTTCACCTTTAAATGCCTTTCCGCCTTTAACTCGCGTTTCCAGGTAACGAACATTAATATAAGAAACCAAAATAGCAGAAATGAAGAAATGGACTATTGAAGATTCGAAGGAACTGTACAACATCAACGGTTGGGGCACTTCGTTTTTTGGCGTTAACGATAAGGGCGACGTTTATGTGTCGCCATGTAAGGACAACACCGAGATTGACTTGCGCGACGTGATGGACGAGCTGGCTCTGCGCGACGTTACGTCGCCGGTACTGCTGCGCTTTCCCGACATCCTCGACAGTCGAATCGAGAAAACGGCCAGCTGTTTTAGGCAGGCAGCCGAGGAATATGGCTACAAAGGAGAAAACTTTGTTATCTATCCCATCAAGGTTAACCAAATGCAACCCGTGGTTGAAGAGATTATCTCGCACGGCCGCAAGTTTAACCTGGGGCTAGAAGCTGGCTCTAAACCCGAACTGCACGCCGTTATAGCCGTGCAATGCCAAAGCGACTCGCTCATCATCTGCAACGGATACAAAGACCAAAGCTACATCGAACTGGCCCTATTGGCACAAAAAATGGGCAAACGCATATTCCTTGTTATCGAGAAACTGAACGAGCTGGAACTCATCGCGCGTGCTGCGAAGAAACTAAATGTGCGCCCCAACTTAGGCATTCGCATTAAGTTGGCCTCATCGGGTTCGGGTAAATGGGAAGAAAGTGGCGGCGATGCAAGCAAGTTTGGCCTAACAAGTAGCGAACTGTTACAGGCTCTCGAACTGCTCGACCAAAAGGGATTGCGCGACTGCCTGAAACTGATACACTTCCACATCGGCTCGCAAATAACCAAGATACGCCGCATACAAACCGCCCTACGCGAGGCATCGCAATTCTATGTGCAGCTGCATAAGATGGGTTACGACGTAGATTTCGTGGATTGCGGTGGCGGACTGGGCGTGGACTACGACGGAACGCGCTCGCCAAGCAGCGAAAGTTCGGTGAACTACTCGATACAAGAGTATGTTAACGACTGTATTTACACCTTTGTAGATGCTGCAAACAAGAACGGCATCGAACATCCCAACATCATTACCGAAAGCGGACGTTCGCTAACGGCTCACCATAGCGTGCTGGTTATCGACGTGTTGGAAACGGCCACGCTACCCGAAATGAAGGAAGAATTTGAGCCTTCGGAAAACGAGCACCAACTGGTAAAAGACCTCTACGACATTTGGGACAACATCAACTCACGCTCGATGCTGGAAGATTGGCACGATGCAGAGCAAATTCGCGAAGAGGCCCTCGACCTATTTGCACACGGACTAGTCGACCTTCGTACGCGAGCAGAGATAGAAAGCATGTATTGGAGTGTGTGCCGAGAAATCAACACCATAGCCAAAGGATTAAAACATGTTCCTGAAGAATTACGAAACATGGACAAGCTATTGGCCGACAAATACTTCTGCAACTTCTCGCTATTCCAATCGCTGCCCGACAGCTGGGCTATCGACCAACTTTTCCCCATCGTCCCCATACAAAGGCTCGACGAAAGGCCCACACGCAACGCCACGTTGCAAGACATAACCTGCGACAGCGACGGAAAAATTGCCAACTTTGTTACCAATCGCCACATCTCGCACGTGCTGCCCATACACACGCTACGCAAAAACGAACCATATTATTTGGGTGTTTTCCTCGTTGGCGCTTATCAAGAGATACTGGGAGACATGCACAACCTGTTTGGCGATACCAACGCCGTGCACGTGTCGGTTAAGGATGGCAAGTACCACATAGACCAGATTTTCGACGGCGAAACGGTTGAAGAGGTGCTCGACTACGTGCAATATAACCCCAAGAAACTGGTTCGACAGCTCGAAATCTGGGTTACTAAGAGCGTTAAGCAAGGCAAAATTTCGCTCGAAGAGGGTAAGGAGTTCCTCTCTAACTACCGCTCTGGGTTGTACGGATATACGTATTTGGAGTAAGCTATTGAGGGGGGATGTGCGTACATCCCCCCCCAACTTTTTTGTTTGAATGCGTGTACATCCCCCCAACCTTTTTATTTGAATGTTGGGTTGTCCCCAAAATCGCCCGCTAAGGTTCGGT
>CAUPVH010000149.1:0-5185 GCA_963514635.1 uncultured Prevotella sp.
GATATAAGTTGGTGTAATAACCGAAAATGAATACCCAGACGAGCAGGTAGGAAAGGGTAAGCATATTATTGTCACAATCCCTGATGGTGAGAAAAACGTCTCAAAACTAATTGAGGATTAAGTCAGAAGAAGAGGGATTGTCTATTGATAGTTAGGAAGAACAAATTAACATTCTCAATCACTTGTGGAGAGAGAATGTTATTTCGTTTATTTTATAATATTATAATGAGTATAAGGAAAGTAGAATTGTCATTCTTAGCATTTATTATGTCAGTGGGGCAATTTGTTGGCCATTCTCAACGATGCCAAGATGTTCTTATAACGCCGGAGAATACAGATAGTATAGCTGTTGTCCTGGCTGAAATTTATGGGCTTGATCAAGGAATTAGATCCTCTTCTCTCTATTCATTAAGGAAGAGAAAAGATGTAAGAGAGTATGTGGTAAAAATAGATTCTATCAATTTTCATAGAGCATACCAATTAATATGTAAGTATGGTTGGGTTTCTTCCATAAGATTAGGTGCTAAGTATAGGAGACTTGAATGTATTGATGCTGCTCTTCCTGCTATATTTCTTCATAATTTTCGATATTTGTCAGACGTCTCTGTTAGGAATACATTATCCAGAGAAGTTAAGAAAAAGAATCTTTCACCTAAAACATACATGTTAATATTAGACAAATATTATGTTGTATGCGAAAAACGAACTCTTTTAAATTCTGAATTTAAGCAATGGCTTGACTTTCCATACGTTAAGATAAAAGACAAATCCGAATCTGACAGCATTATGGAGAGCATAGGTCAGCCATTATTACCCGATAGTGTTTTCAAGTAAGATGATATTAATATTAACTTCAGAATGAGGTGACCTTTCTGTCTTCCTTTCAGAAAAGTACGAACGCCCCCACGTCGTTTACAACTGCGTGAGGGCGTGTTTTGCTATTTCGTGTAGCGCGTTCGTTAGAACGGCAGGTCGTCTGAACTGTCTTCTGAGGGTGCGTCTTGCGCTGGTGGGAAACCGGCAGGCGCAGCACTTGCAGCCTGTTGTGGCGGGAAACCTGCTGGTGCGGCTTGCGTAGCTTGTGGCGCGGCGGCAGGCACACCAAATTGTGCAGGGTCTACCAAACGAACGTCGTAGGCGCGGATGCTGTTAAACCAGCGTCCTTGATATTCGTGAGCGTCGATGTCGAAAGACACCATCACCTCTTGTCCCACTTGCACGTTGAAACGCGCAATTCTATCGGCACCAAACACCGAGAAAACCATCTTGTGGGGATAAGCCTCGTGTGTTTCAATGACGTATTCTTGCACCTTCCATTCTCCTTTGGCAGAAACTCCCGTTTTTTCGGGGAGTACAGCAATGACTTTACCTTGTATGTCCATTGTATATGTCCTTATATGTTTAATGTGATATATTAGTTGCTTTCACACGAAACGGGGACCGATGGCCCGTTTTTGTAGTGCGAAGATAGTAATTTAGTTCTGAAAACTAAACTTTTCAATCTTTTTTTTTGCTAATAAGCGCGATTTTAGTATTTTTGTACTTATAAACTTCATATCGTGCAGGGCAATTTTACATTGTCTTGTGCGGTGGAGTGTAACCGTGCCATAATTAAAATAACGATAAATACTGATGAAATTTTCAATCTCAAGTTCGGCATTAAGTAGCAAATTGCAAAACTTGGCCAAGACGCTAAGCGCGAAACCGTCCATACCTATTCTCAATAACTTTCTTTTTGAGGTGGTTGACGGCGTGCTGACACTTACCACTAGCGACAGCGAAACAACGATGAAGGCCGCGTTGAAACTAGACGAAAGCGACAGCAACGGCCGCTTTACCGTGCCTAGTCGTACCATTCTAGACGCAACTCGCGAACTGCCCGACCAGCCTTTGCACTTCGACATCAACTTGGAGACTATGGCTGTGCAAATAACTTACCAGAACGGCATGTACAACTTCACGGCTCAGTCGGCCGAAGAATATCCCCGTAACAAGGAACTGGCTGCCGATGCGGCAAGCATACAGATGGAGTCGGCTGTGCTGCTCAATAGCATTGTGCGTTCGATTTTCGCCACGGGGCAAGACGAATTGCGCCCCATCATGAACGGAATTTACTTCGATTTGAAGGAAGATGGGCTGGCCATCGTTGCAACCGACGGGCATAAGCTGGTGAAAAACAAGAACAACGCCATCCGTTCAGACGTGAAACGCTCTTTTGTGTTGGCCAAAAAACCTGCATCGCTGCTGCGAAACATCCTCACGAAAGATGCCACTATGGTGGAAATTAAGTTCGACGACCGCAATGCAGAAGTGCATTTCCCCAACGGAATGCTGTCGTGTAGACTGGTAGAGGGCAACTATCCCAACTACGAATCGGTTATACCGAAAGACAATCCCAACCAAATAACCCTCGACCGCAAGGGTTTGGTGAGCGTGCTACGCCGCGTTTTGCCTTTCGCCAGCGAGAGCAGCCAGCTCATTCGCCTGCACATAGAACAGGGATTGATTGAACTTTCGTCCGAAGATATCGACTTCGCCACCAGTGCCAAAGAAAGTATGGTGTGCGATTATGTGGGCATTCCCATGAACATTGGCTTTAAAGGCAGCGTGTTGGGCGACGTGCTTAACAACCTAGACAGCGACGACGTGGTGGTACAACTTGCCGATCCCAGCAAGGCCGCATTGGTATTGCCTGCTGTTCAGCCAGAGAACGAAGAGGTGTTGATGCTCATCATGCCCATGATGCTCAACGACAACTGATGCCAATCGCGCGTAACCATGTGTGGTGGGTTGGGGTGTGCAACTTGCTTTTTTGCTGCCCTGTCGCGCCGCCATTGACAAACTAACTCCGTAACAGTGTAAATGAAACTGAACCTAACCCGTCCGCTTGTTGTCTTCGACTTGGAAACAACAGGGCTGGACTTGGTCAACGACCGCATCATACAAATATCGTATATCAAGATTTATCCCGACGGAAAGGAAGAGCGAGAGAACCTCTTGGTTTATCCCCAAAGGCCTATTCCCGACGAGGTGAGCGAGTTAACAGGCATAACAACCGACTTGGTGGAAGATGCTCCCACATTCGAAGAGCTTGCACCTCGCCTTAACGAGGTGTTCAAAGGCTGCGACTTCGCAGGCTTTAACTCCAACCATTTCGACATTCCCATGCTTGCCGAGGAGTTTTTGCGTGCCGAAATAGACTTCGATTTCTCTTCTGCACGGCTCATCGATGCGCAGACCATCTTCCACAAGATGGAGAAACGCAACCTTGCCGCTGCCTACAAGTTTTATTGTGGTAGAAAGATGGAAGACGATTTTGAGGCTCATCGCGCCGACCAAGACGCAGAAGCCACTTATCGTGTGCTGTTGGGCGAACTAGAAAGGTACTCGGAGGCCAACCAAGAAGAGCCCGAACGTGTGTTGCCTAACGACATGGACTACCTAGCCGAGTTTTCAAAGAACAACGATAACGTTGACTTCGCCGGCCGAATAGTGTGGCGACCTGTGCTCGATGGCAAGGGAAACGAGATGCTAGACAGCAAGGGAAAGGTGATAAAGAAAGAATACTTTAACTTCGGTAAGTACAAGGGTAGTGCTGTTGACGAGGTGTTGCAGCGCGATCCCGGCTATTATAACTGGATGTTACAGGCCGATTTCACCAACAACACCAAGCAAGTTCTTACTCGTATCAGGTTAAAGGGCTTTGGCGGACGTTGATGTCGGCTTGCCTTTTTTAAGTCTCTGCGACACATGTTGAAAGGAAAGAAAATTGTATTAGGCATAACGGGTAGCATAGCCGGCTATAAAGCCTGCCTTATTCTGCGCCTGTTGGTGAGGCAAGGAGCCGAAGTGCAGGTTGTGATAACCGAGGCTGGCAAGCAGTTTATCACGCCCGTTACGCTCTCTGCATTGAGTGGGAAACCCGTAGTGAGCGAGTTTTTCGCAACGACCGACGGCACATGGCACTCGCATGTCGACCTAGGCATCTGGGCCGATGCCATGCTTATTGCGCCATGCACGGCCAGTTCGTTGGGCAAGATGGCTCACGGCATTGCCGATAACATGCTTATCACAACCTATCTCTCGATGAAAGCGCCTGTGTTTGTTGCGCCTGCAATGGATTTGGACATGTATGCTCACCCCTCAACGCAGGCCAATATAGACCGACTTAGGCAGGTGGGCAACATCATTATCGAGCCGCAAGCTGGCTTTTTGGCCAGTGGGTTGGAAGGAAAAGGGCGTATGGAAGAGCCCGAAAACATCGTGGCCACGCTTGAAAAGTATTTTGAAGGCGAGGATAACGGCCGTACCTGTGTAGCCCAAGGGCAGCTCGCTGGCAAGAAAGTGCTGATTACGGCCGGGCCAACTTACGAGCAGAGAGACCCCGTTCGCTTTATCGGAAACTACTCTTCGGGAAAGATGGGTTTTGCCTTAGCCGAAGAATGTAGCCGAAGAGGTGCCGACGTGGTACTTGTTGCTGGGCCTGTAAGCTTGCAATGTTCTGCTGCCATTAGGCGCATCGACGTGGAAAGTGCCGACGAGATGCACGCCGCTTGTGTAGCTGAGTTTGCCCATGCCGATGCCGCAATATTGTGTGCTGCCGTGGCCGACTTTAAACCTGCTGCCGTTGCTGCACAAAAGATTAAGCGCGAAGGCGATGGACTTTCCTTAAAACTTGCCGCTACGCCCGACATAGCCGCGGCGTTGGGTAGGGAGAAAAAAGGAAATCAGGTGCTGGTTGGCTTTGCCTTGGAAACCAATAACGAGGAAACGAATGCGCAAAAGAAACTCGAAAGCAAGAACTTAGACTTCATTGTGCTGAATTCTCTGCGCAATGAGGGCACTTGTTTTGGAACAGACAACAATATGGTAAACATCATTTCGGCTACAGAGAAAAGACAGTTCGGTTTTAAATCGAAGGAAGAAGTGGCCAAAGATATTGTTGAGTATCTGTACGAAAGGATGAAAGGATAAGAAAAGCCTCACCCCCAGCCCCTCTCCAAGGGGAGAGGGGAGTGGTATGCCTAGTGTCTTTGCCATTCTGTCACCAAGTGTTTGGCTTAACTTCTAAAGGTGAAAGGGTGAAAAGGTGAAAGGGTGAAAGGGTGAAAAGGTGAAAAGGTGAAAGGGTGAAAGGGTGAAAGGGTGAAAGAATGGCTGCGTCATTTAAAGGTGAAAGCATGAA
>CAUPVH010000150.1:0-5174 GCA_963514635.1 uncultured Prevotella sp.
TGCAGAATACATGCCGCACCACATTCGTTGACGCTCTTCTCGCAGTACAGCAATAGGCTTAGGCTTGCTTGTTGCTTGCAACTGCGCGTTGTGCTGGTGTTGCGAAGAAGAGATATACATGTTGCGAACGGCCAAATTGTTGATTGAGAAACGCCCCGAACGATAGGGGACAACACACGATATAAACATAATAGAACATGCCCGAAACAAGCAATACGAACAGAAGAACGAAGAAATCGGTGCCCGTTGACAACACCTACGGACACTTGCCGCCCCAAGCACTAGACTTGGAAAGGGTGGTGCTGGGTGCCTTGATGATAGACAAGGACGCTTTCGCCGTGGTAAGCGAGATGTTGCATCCCGAAACCTTTTACGAACCCAGACATCAGAAGATATACACCGCCATAAGGTCGCTCAACATGGACGAAAAGCCTGTTGACATCATGACCGTTACCGAACAACTGAAACGCGACGGCACCATCGACGACGTTGGCGGCGCACCTTATGTGGTGGAACTCAGCTCGCAAGTGGCATCTTCGGCTCATATTGAGTACCATGCGGCCATACTTGCCCACAAGTTCTTGGCTCGTCAGCTTATTTCTTTTGCCAGTAACATCGAAACAAAGGCTTTCGACGAGAGTATCGACGTTGAAAATCTGATGCAAGAGGCCGAGGGTGCGCTCTTCGAACTATCCCAGAAGAACATGCGGCAGGACTTTACGCAGATAGATCCCGTGATAAAGCAGGCTATCGACATACTGCAAAAGGCCTCGGCCAATAGCGGTGGCATGACAGGAGTGCCCACAGGTTATACCAAACTAGACGAGATAACGTCGGGTTGGCAACCGTCCGACCTGATTATCATCGCTGGCCGCCCTGCAATGGGTAAGACGTCCTTTGCGCTAAGTTTGGCTAAGAACATCGCCGTAGATGCACAAGTGCCTATCGGATTTTTCTCGCTCGAAATGAATAACGTGCAGCTTGTTAACCGACTTATATCCAATGTATGCGAGATTGTGGGCAGCAAGATACTTAACGGACAGTTAACGCCCGACGAATGGGACCGACTTGACAAACGGCTGCGTAACCTACAAGGGGCACAAGTGTACGTGGACGACACGCCTGGTCTCTCTGTTTTCGAACTGCGAACCAAGGCGCGCCGTTTGGTTAGAGAGAAAGGTGTGGGCGTTATCATGATAGACTATTTGCAGCTGATGAATGCCAACGGCATGAAATTCGGCAGCCGGCAAGAAGAAGTGTCAACCATCAGCCGTTCGCTTAAAGGCTTAGCCAAGGAGTTAAACATCCCCGTCATTGCGTTGTCGCAGCTTAGTCGTAACGTGGAGAACCGTGAAGGCCTTGAAGGAAAGCGTCCACAACTGAGCGACTTGCGCGAGTCGGGTGCTATTGAGCAGGATGCCGACATGGTGTTGTTTGTGCATCGCCCCGAATACTACCATATATTTGAAGACGATAAGGGCAACGACTTGCACGGAATGGCGCAAATTATCATTGCCAAACACCGTAAAGGTGCCACGGGCGACGTGCTACTTACCTTTAAAGGGCAGTACACGAGGTTTGAGAACCCCGACGATACCCCTTCGCAACCTGTTCTGCCCGACGATGGTGGCGGCTTGATTGGTTCGCGTATGAACGATGAGCCGATGCCGTTCTAACGCTCCTTGCAGCGTTCTTTAAAGTAAGGGAATAACGAGTTTGGCAAACAAAATACCCCTCCATTCTCAGCATATAAGAAATGAAACGAAACATAATTTTGGCTTTCTTGGTCGCCACGATAAGCTTTAATGTTGCCGCGCAGACAAAGAAAGAGTTGCGCGACAGCATTGCCGTGTTGGCTAAGGAGGCCGACATGCACCCCGATTCTGTTGACTTACGCTTGCGAAAAGCGGCTCTGAACCTGCAATTGGAACAATGGCAATACGCCAAAGACGAGTACGACAACGTCTTAACCCGTTTTCCCAACAACGCAACGGCATTGTATTTCAGAGCCTTTGCATACGAACGGATGCGGCGTTACGACCTGGCTAAGGCTGATTACGAAAAGCTTTTGGTGCATATTCCGGGCAACTTTGAAACATTGGTGGCCCTTGCCCTTTTAAATCAGAAGATGAAACGCCACACTGAGGCCCTTGAACTGGCAAACAGATTGGTGAACCAACACGCTGATAAGGCTTTGGCCTACGCTGTACGTGCAGGGATTGAACGGGAAAGGAGCATGCTGCAACTGGCTTTGTTCGATTACGAGCAGGCCATATCAAAGGATAACACCAATACCGAATACTATATATATAAGGTGGAAACGCTCATCGACATGAAACAGTTTGATAAGGCAATGCAAGAACTTAGCAGGCTTACAAAGATGGGCGTACCGCGTGCGGAACTTGCCGAACTCTACAAACGATGTAAGCGACGGTAGCTTTTGTTTTTCACTTAATGTGCCCGTTGTAGCGGGGTGGACTTATAAAAAGGGAGACTTTTGTCTTCCTTTTTTCATTGTCTGCTGTTCTAAAACACTTTTTAATTCCCCATAAATCCATCCTTAGTGTTAAACTTTGCTTAATTCATTACATCTTTCTGCTTTGTGGTATGCAAATATTTGCAAAACAACTATATTTGCATCATTAACTAATTAATACCTACTAATAACCATGAAACATCTGTACATAAGAACTTTTATCTTGTTGTTTGCCTGCGTTTGCGGCATTGTAGGCATGCGCGCAGAAGTGTTAGACCTGACCAAGCTTATGCCAAAGGTTAAGAAAGGCCATAGTTATCCCCTCACTACCGTTGAGCAAGGTGGAGTATTGCTCACCTTCAGCAAGGGTGAGGGTAGGGTAGTGCCTGCAAATTGGGGCTATGCACGCTTGTACAACAACAATACCCTGACTATCGCAGCACAGAAAAACATGCGAAAAGTAACCCTCCACTTCCTTAAATCGGGCAAAGAGGTTCTGCCGAAGGCAGGAGAAATGGAGGTGTCGAGTGGTAAATTGACGGCTGATAATGTTTGGCAAGGCAACGCGCAGCAGTTGGTTATCACGGTTTATCCGCCAAGGGGCAAGACGTTTTCGCTCGAAAAAGTAGAGATAGCGTACGAAGAGGAGCAGACACCACCAACAACAGACCCCAACGAGGACAAGCCAAAAGAAGAAGAAACCATTGCCGACATCGCCAGTTTCAAACAAACGGAGCATGGGAAAGCGGCGACATTGAAAATCAATAAGGCACTAGTGTTGGGCAGTAATGATGCAGAATTGTTTGTGAAAGACCACACCGCACTTATTCGTGTGTTGCTTTCCAAGCGCGGCGATTGGCAAAGAGGCGACCTCGTTACGGGCGAAGTGCGCGGTGTTTACGAAGAAGTGGATGCCCTCCCCACCATCAATGCCGTTGAAAGGATAAGCCTAAGAAAGGTTTCAGGCCAAAGCGCATCGGCTCCAAACGTGCCTGTCAACAAGTTGTCTGAGTATGCTTACAGCTGGGTTCATACATCGTTCACCGCCAACGAGAAGTATAAGCTGGCCGATCCGCGAACGGGCGTGTCTTGTTTTGCTTACAATGGGGCGGAAATAGATTGTTATGGAATTGTTATTCCACAAGGCACAACCCTTATCTTGTACCCGCTCACTGCGCAAGATGTAACCATAAACTATTACGATGACAAGCTAAACACGTATGGAGAGGCACAAAACATAAACGTACAAATTCATCAAGCACTTAAACAAGGCGTGTTCAACACCCTTACATTGCCCGTTTCGCTCTCAGCCAGTGAGGTGAAAAGCGTTTTCGGACAAGCGACGGTCATTGCGAAGTTTGCTTATGTGGAAGGAAATAACGTTGTTTTCCAACGGCTAACAGATGCAGGAATGCAAGCTGGCGAGCCCTATTTACTGAGTCCGCAAACAGATACGAAGAGCATCTTTGTTGCCCAAACGCAGGTGCATTCGCCTAAAACAAACCCCAATAGCCCATTTGTGGGAACGCTTAATGCAACTACGCCACCAGCGGGAAGTTACTATCTCAACAGGCAAAACAAGCTGCAAGCCTTCTTCGGCAATCAGCAAATAAAGGCGTTTAAGGCCTATTTCAATGATATAGAGAATGGAGAAGGTAAAACAATCGTTGTAAAGCATGTTACGAATGGCATCCAACAACCGACGTCTGAAAATGCAATAAAAGCCCAATTGCCAACCATATACAACCTTAACGGGCAAAGAATGTCGGGCGATAAGGGTGCGCTTGCGCCTGGAATATACATCATTGATGGAAAGAAAACCATCGTGAGATAACGTATGTAGAATGTTTTTCGCTGTAACAATGTTTTGTTAGTGGAAAGAAAGCTGGTGAATAATAACGCGTGACGACTGTTTATTTGTGTGCCACAGCTAGGCTTGTATGCGAGACAACGGATGCTGTTTCAGAATGAAAAATGCAATAAAAAAAGGTTGCGCAAGGGGGATTGAACATCCTAACTTGCGCAACCTATCAGTGAGCATTATGTTGGTATGTGGCCAGAAAGAAGTTTCTAAGCCATGCCACCATACAGTGCAATGTCGCTTTGTTTTTACTTCATGTTGGTGTAAACCGTTTGCACATCGTCAAACTCTTCGAGCCTTTCCACCATCTTGTCGATAGTTTCTCGCTCCTCGTCCGTTACCTCTTTCAGGTCGTTAGGGATGTAAGTAAACTCGGCACCAGTAACTTCAAAGCCCTCTTCCTCCAAGTGCTTTTGTATCTCGCCAAAGCTGGTAGGAGCGCCATAGATAGTTATTTCGCCTGTTTCTTCATCCTTATCGTATTCGTCTTCCACGCCATAATCAATGAGATCGAGTATCAATTCATCCATTTCCAGTCCGTCTTTCTTCTTGAAAGTGAACACCGACTTATGGTCGAAAAGGAACGAAAGCGAGCCAGAAGTACCCAAATTGCCATTGAACTTGTTGAAAATAGAGCGAACGTCGCCCACCGTTCTCGTCGTGTTATCGGTAAGCGTGTCTACGAATACGGCCACACCCTGAGGCCCATAGCCCTCGTATGTCACCACTTTATATTCGCTTTGGTCTTTACCCATCGCGTTTTCGATAGCCCTTTCGATGTTATCTTTGGGCATATTCTCGCGTTTCGCGTTAGCGATGATGGCCCTAAGTGTAGGG
>CAUPVH010000151.1:0-5173 GCA_963514635.1 uncultured Prevotella sp.
ATATTGTATGCCGTAACCTTGGAAGGGTTGGTTGGAGCGATTGGCGGCGCGAACCTCGGTAAAGGCAAACGCTTTAAAGTCGTGCTGTCCCATGCGCTTGTCGAAATCGAGGGCCAAACGTGCCAGAAAGCTGGTCATTGACGTCTCGGTGCGGTTGAACAAGCCGCCGTGGGTAAGCCCAACTTTAGGTTGTAGCAGGGGATTGTCCTTGTCGCGCACCAAGTAGACGTTAGAGCCTTCGTCTACCTCGTGTGTGGTGACTGTGTTGGCACGACGGGCTGAAAACAAGGTTTTCACGGCCAAGTCTGTCGTTAGTTGGTAGCTGCCTTCGGCTTGTAGCTTAAAGTCAAGCACGTCTACATGGGTACTGTTGTTGGCATATTCGTTCAGAATGTTGAACGGAGCCCAGTTGTTTCGATAGTAAGCCAGGCTGCCGTCGGCGTTGTATGGGCGCAGCGTGCGACTTGTGCCCAGGGCGTAAGAGAAGGGATTGATGTCGAAATCGCGCTCAAACACGCCCAGAGTGTGGTTTTTGCGTTGGGGCATTGTGCCTGGTGCCTTCTGCGAACGTATGTTGCCTTGTGCCGAAAGCGTGGCGCGCATCTTCTCGTTAATATAAAAGGTGCTCTTGATGTTGGCCGTTAGGCGGCTCACTTTGTCGGCGATGGTCCAACCGCTATCGTGATAAAAGCCCACAGAGGCATAGGTTGCCACGTTCTTTCCGCCGCCGGCGAAGGTGAGCGAATGGTTGGTTGTGGGATTAAGTGTAAAGAGCAGGTCGAACCAATCGGTGTTGGCATATTCCCTTTCGCGCAGAAAGGCGTTGCGCGCCTCTGCCGTATTGGCTATTTGGTATTGGCCTGTTGCGGGGTCGATGGTGCTCAAACCTCTGTACAACTCGTGGTAAACGCCTGCCCTTCGGCCGTAAAGCGCGTTGCGGAGCCCAAAATATCCCTTGTCGTTCATCTCTTGATAGAGGGCCATTGTTTCTTGCGAGTTCAGCAAGTCGAATTGGCTGTAACGCGGTTTCATGCGAATGGTGTTCTCGGTAGCGTAGCTTACGCGCAGGGGCGTTTCTCTTTTACCCGATTTTGTGGTCACAACGATAACGCCGTTGAGCGCGCGCGCACCGTAAACAGAGGTTGCCGAGGCATCTTTCAGCACCTGAATGTCTTCTATGTCGGCAGGATTAAGGCCTGCAACGGCCGACCCAACCAGCGTGGCAGCATCGCCCGATGCCAGTTGGTCTAGGTTTAGGTGTACCAAGTCTTCGTAAACCACACCATCGATAACCCACAGCGGCTGCACATTACCGATGATAGAGGCTCCGCCACGGATGTTAATGCGCGGTGCAGAACCAAATGTTCCCGATATGTTTTGTATCGAAAGGCCAGCCACGCGTCCTTCAAGCATGCGCGAGAGGTCGGCTATACCTTCTAGTTTAATGTCGTTCATCTTTACCGAAGTGGCCGCACCTGTGTACACGCGGTTGCGAATGTTCTGGTAACCCGTTACTACCACCTCGTCCATCATTCGGCTATCGGCCTTCATCACGATAGTCATGGGCTTGACTTGGGCCTTGGTTCGCAGGGTGGTCATGCCCACATAGCTCACTTGTAGCGTATGTCCAGGGGCAGCTTTAAGGGTAAAGTGTCCGTCGATGTCGGTTACGGCGCGTTCCGTAGTGCCTGCGGCTTGCACCAAGGCACCCACTAGGGTTTCGCCTTGTTCGTTCTTCACCGTTCCCGTTATGGTGTTGGCGGTTTGTGCCATAGCCACTTGTAGGCAGGCCATCAATGCGATTGTTAGTGCCACCGCTTTGTAAAAAGGGGTTGATATCTTTGTTGTCATAAGTTTGTTTGCTTAAACAGAGGGGTTGTATGTGTGGGTTACAGTCGCCAAAGCACGCCTCCATAGATGCCAAGGGGATGGCCTGCGCGAAGTCCGGAGGGATGGCGCGACACTAAATAAACCTTGTTGGTGAGGTTGATGGCGTTAAGTGTGAGGGTGATATGGCGGTTGATGTGTCCTTTTAGCGATGCATCCAAAATGGCATGAGCGGGGATTTTCTCACGTTCGGCAATGCGTCCTTGTCCTGGTTGGGTGCGCATGTCGCTGTTTATACGCACACCTATATTGGCCTCAAAGCGTTTGTGCTCAAAGCCTAGTTGGGCATTGAAGGCGTGCTTATATATATAAGGTATCTCGTCGCCATAGACAACGTCGCCCCACGACTCGCTACTGAATGTGTTTCGCATCTCGGTATCGGTGTAGGTGTACGACAACTGCAAGGGCAATTGCACGCCCCAATGACGGGGTAGGGGTTGATAATGCAACATCAGCTCAAGGCCTCTCACCATGGCTTTGCCCACGTTAAACTGGTCTAGCGTGCCTTGTCCGCCTTGTGCAGCAAGGTCGCTACCCAGCATGTTGTCGTAGTTGTTGTAAAAACCGATGGCCTCTGCCTTCAAGTTATTGGTGGTAAGGCGCAATCCCGCTTCGAGGTTTACGCTGCTTTCGGCCTTTTGGTAGAGGGTGGCACTGGGTGGTGCGAACCCTTTATGCACGCCGCCGAAAGCCGAAAGCACGGGTAGCAGGCGATAACTAACGCCCAATCCAGGTAAGAAGGCTCGTGCATGGTTGGGTGTTTCGATGCGAACCATGCCCGTGCGGCGCGGGTCGGCGGCGGTATAGTCGCGTTTTAGCAGGTCAACATCTTCGTAACGAACGCCCAACGTTAGGGTTAGCGCGTCTTTGGCCCACTTGGTTAGGGCGTATCCAGCCCATGCGTGGGCCGTGGTGATACGGTTTGCCTGACTTCCTGGCATGCCTGCGAGGAACAGGTTCATTGTGCCTTGCTGCATGGAGTAGGCATCATCTTGCTGAAAACGGTCTTCGCTGTCGGCGTGATAGCGCAGGCCAGCCTCGGCGGTGAAGTATCCGCCGAATAGCATGGTGCGATATTCGGCCTTGCTTTGTATGCCTCGCGAGTGGTATGTACGGTAGTTGGCGCGCATCATGAGGGCCTCTCCTAGATAATCTTTTGCGCCAGTAAGGATGTCGAAATAGTCTTTATTGGTTTCGGGGTCGGTAAGCACGCTGGCAATAGAACGTTTTTCGGCCTTGGTGTATCCTGCTTTCACATCGTTTAGCTTGTACCAGTTGCGGAAAAAGTGGTTGTAGTAGAGGTTGGTGGTTATCTTCCACTTGTTGGCTTTCTCTATGATATAGGTGCCAACCCATTGCGTATGGCGCGTGGTAAGCTGGTCGCGTTGTGCGCCTGCGTAGCGAAAGTAAGGGCGTTGTGCGAAATCGGCTTCCGAAAGGCCAACGTATGTTTCGTCGGAGGTTTCGTTGGCAAAGCCGAATTTAAGTTCAAAGAGGTGGTTTACGCCCTCGTCGTTGTCGGTTTGTGCCGAAACCTTGGCTATGAGGTCGTTGCGCTTAAAGCCCGTGCGGTTGTCTGGCTCGTCGCGGCGAAAGCCTTTCGATTGGTAACGCAGGTATTCTACCATATAACCCACGTGCTTGTGGCGGTTGCCAAAGCCTGCATACGATTTCAAAGTGTTGTAACTGCCATACGAAACTTGCGCCTTGCCCCACAGCCGTTGGGGTATGGGCGTAGAAACCATGTTGATGGCACCACCCGTTGTGAACGGACCGTATTGCACCTGGCTGCTACCTTTAAGCACTTCGATGGCATACATGCGAGCCGCATTGGGGAAATAGTAGGCGGCAGGCGCAGCATACGGGGCTGGAGCAGCCAGTACACCGTCTTCCATTAGTGAGATACGTTCGCTACGTTCGGCCTTCGTACCGCGCAAACTGATGTTGGGGCGAAGACCAAAGCCGTCTTCCTCGTACACGTTAACACCAGGGACGCTCTTCAGCATACGGTTAATGTCGGTGTAACCAAACTTAGCCAGTTCGGTGGGCGATAGATAATAGGCCGAACCCGTGCGGTTGCGGGCCTCGAACTTGCTACCCAACATTTGGTTGGAGCGCACCACCACTTCGCGGATGCGGTGTGTAGAGTCGGTCATAGCGTTGCTCTTGGTTGTTTCTTGGGCTTGGGCAGAGGCGAATGAGGCAAGCGCAAGGGTTGCAAGAGCGATAAGAAATTTCGTCCTGAATGTTTGACGCATCATGATTTTTGAGTATTCTGTTTATCTTCTGGCAGTATTACTCGACGTGCCCACTCGTTCCTACGTCGCCAGGCGTGGGCCAGCATCGCCTTCCGCTCCCTTTGGGTTGGCAGGCGCAACGTTGTAGTTAGTGGCAAAAGCCTTTGTTTATCAAGTAGATAATGTCAGTAAAAACAGTTGATGAATGGTTTCTTTTTGTTTGTTAATTTATTTTCGGGTGCAAAATTAATAAATAATTAACTTATATACAATCACCATTTCTCGGTATTTTTAAATGGATCGTGGGCGTTAAAGGTGAAAGGGTGAAAGGGTGAAAAAATGGCTAACGCCTTTAAAAGGTGTCTAAGCTGTTTCTAGATTTCTAGTTTATTCTAGCTATCGGATAAGTCGGACAAGTCAGACTTGTCCGACTCGTCTGACCTGGCCTATTAGCCTAACGCCACCTCTACATTTGGCTTAACTCCTTAACTCCATAACTCCTAAATGCTGTTTGTACCACGGCTACAAACTATCTTGTAGCCACACTACAAGCATCTTGTAGTGCGAGTACAAGCGTCTTGTAGTGTCAGTACGAGCGTCTTGTAGTGTCAGTACAAGCATCTTGTAGTGTCAGTACAAGGTGCTTTGTAGTGCCAGTGAGGTAAGTTAATGAACTTACAAGCTTATAATCTCACCAACTTGCAACCTCATAACCCCACCAACTTAAAGTCTCATAACCCCACCAACTTAAATCCTCATAAACTCACCAACCTAAAACCTCATAAACTTATAACCTCACACCCTTATAAACTTACTTACTGCTTGTTTATCGTTATTGTTAATGGGGTTTGGTAATAGTTTATCCACTCGGCAACATACATGTTCCAAAAATTAAAGTTGGGCATGTCGTATCTGCTCCATGCAGCACCTGTATAGTAGGTAACGGGTTGACCTTTATAGTCGGCTATCATGCCAATAATATTCTTTTGGTCGGGCGATTTGCCTATGTTTACTTTGTTGTGGGGAAACAACGCGGCGACATATATCTC
>CAUPVH010000152.1:0-5167 GCA_963514635.1 uncultured Prevotella sp.
ACGAAGGGTAAAGCAATGGAGTGATGGCGTCTTTTGACTGTATATCCGAAAGGTCTATTCCCAACGACGACGCAATACTTCCCAATGCTCCCCCTTTGCCAGGCGTTTCTATTTCAGGTGCAAGCTTTGTATCCGTTTCGTAATAGCGAGGATAGCCGATAATATACAGACAAGAAAGGATAAAGGTTATTGACAAGACTTTTGTGTAGCTTATCCTTTTTATCCATATCTTTCTGAACAACGAGCGTAGGTCTACTACATTCTTATCGTTTTCCACGTTTTCCATATCGTCTATATGTGTATTGTTACTTCATCAAATTAGCAATCGTGGCTATCAGCGTGGCAAGACCGGCCATAGTTGTACCTACGGAGAGCCATTGGGTAAGTGTCTTGCCGTTGTTTTCTGGCTTGGTGGGCACCACTATCTCGCAACCGGGAAGTATTTTCGCGTTATGTCCAACGCGCGCCACGGTTCCATTCATATATATAATATAGGTGTTGCTCTTCTTAGAACGGTTTCCAAAGCCACCTGCTTGATTGATGTACCATGCAGGACGGCGGCCTTTCTCGTAGGCCACCGTATTGGGATACATCACGTTTCCGCTAATCTTCACCGTTCCGTTGTATTCGGGCACGATAAGCTTATCGCCTTCGCGCAACACAAGGTCGGCGTCGCCACCTGGTTCTGCCAATGCCTTTTCTAGTTCGATACCCACATAATAGGTATCGCCAAGGTCTAGGCGTTTCTTTTCCACCGAGTCTTTCTTGCCGCTTTGCATCTCGGCCAAGCGCAAAACGGTTTCCATGCGCAGCCGTTCATCGGGCGTAATGCGTCGTTCTAGACGCGCACCGCGAACATAAGCCAAGTCGGTTACGCCGCCAGCTCGCCTAATGGCATCGCTAAGGCGTTCGTTCTTGTTCGTAAGCGTATAGGTTCCAGCAAACATCACCTGACCTTGCACGGCGATATTTTTCTGTACATTGTAGCCGGGGCTCTTTCGTACATACACCTCGTCGAAGGGTTGCAGCGTAAATCCTGTTTCGCCGTCTACCACAAAGCCGTCTTTAAGGGCGAAAGTGTAGGTGCGCGAAATCACGGAATCGGTACTCAGAGCCTTAGGGTTGACGATGCGCCGAGCCACATCCACCTTAGTTGTAGATGCCGACTCTTTCAGTCCGCCCGCTTGCAGCACCAAGTCTTCTAGCGTTTCGTTGGCGGCAAACTTGTATATGCCAGGATACATCACCTCGCCATGTATGGTTACCGTTTGCTGTTGCATCATCTCGCCCTTTGTGGGAACAAACAGCACGTCGTTCTTTTGCAGGGGAATGTCGGCCACCTTGCCGCTCATAATGCCTTCAATGTCTACGGGTATTACCTCCAAAGTGCGGTCGGGGCGCATGCGGTGCATCACGGCGCGTGCCGTAAAAGCCTCTTCGGTGATGCCTTCGGCGTGTTCTATCAGCGTGCGAACGCTGTTGATGGAACCGCCAACTTGGTACATGCCAGGGCGGAACACTGCTCCTTTCACTTCGGCCATATTCGAAAAGCGCGGCAAGATGGAGTCGACACTAACCGAATCTTCATCGGCTAAGTGGAAGGTATTAAGGTCGAACTCGTCTACATTAAACACCGAATACTCGCGCCCTGTCTTTCTCACCAGCCTAACCGTCTTGGTATAGGCATCGCCAGTAAAGCCGCCAGCGTATTTCAGCAGCGTTCCCACACTCTCGTTACGTTTCATTTCGTAGAACATGGGACGTTTCACCTTACCTGTAAGGTTCACCAAACAGTCGTATGCGCCAACCACAACCACGTCGTTGTCGGCCAATCGCACGTTACCCGTTAGCTTGCCGTTCAATATATAGTCGTAGATGTCTACCACCGTTACCAGCTTGTTTTGCCGATACACCTTGATGTTACGCAGCGTTCCTAAGTCGTTTATGCCGCCAGCCATGTATAAGGCATGGAAAACCGATGCAAAAGCCGATAGCGTATAGGTACCAGGCTGTTTCACTTCGCCCATCACGTTCACCATGATGGTGCGCGTTTGACCTACAGTTAAGCGTACACGCGAACTGCTATAACGCGAACCCAGCGTAGAACGCAGGCGCGCGTTGGCCTCGGCCACGGTAAGTCCACTCACCTGTACAGGCCCGAAACCTTCGATAATCACATCGCCATCGGGCGAAACGGTAGTCTGTTCCGACTTCTGCGATGCGCCATAGATGTCGATATTAACCGCATCGCCAGGCCCCAGCCGATAGTTTTGGGGTGTGGCGATATTCATGTTGGGTTCAAACGACAGGTCTTTGCGATTGAAGATGTCGCGCCCGAACACTTTCTTGGGCATCTTGCCCACGTATATTTTCAGTTTCTCACGGTCTCGTTGTGTAGCCGAGTCGGGCAAAAAATCGTCCAACTCTTGCTGCATCAGCCTATGTTCGGCCGTGTTGCGTTGTTTTGTTGGCAGGTCGCGCTCTTCTTGTTGCACGCCCTTCACCATCATATTGTTCTTAACGTTCTTCTCTTCTTTCTTGTTTTCGCCGTTATTCTTTCGCATACGGCCGTCTTCAAGCTTGCTTTCCTTGTCGGTGTTATTGCTCACTTGCCCTAGTCCCTTATCTTTGGCCACACGTTCGTATGCTTTCTTAACGCGCCTTATCTGCTGAATGTCTACGCCGCGCTGCATCAGCTTGGTTACTATTTGGGTCTGCGAGGTACCTGCCTCGTGCTCTTTAAGTACAAACTGCATCACTTGCGAGTCGGTCATAGACGATTGTGCCCTTAGCCCAAGCGAGCAAAGGGTCATCAGCAGCACAAGTAAAAGACTTCTTTTCATTTCCCGTTTTTATATTTACTTCATAAGCAAGTGGTCGTGCCTTTGTGTCACACATATATAATGTGTGCCCCTATTTTCGGCTGCCACTGCAACGTATTTTTTGTTTGTCCTAATTGTAAAAGCCCTTTGGCTTGTTTCTCTTATGTCGGCCTGCCGTTATTATTAATGGTGCAAAGCCTTTATTTAAACTCCTTGTGGGGTGTTTTATTGCATGCCCCACCTATAAAAAATGTTTGCTTGGCGTTCCTTACTCCTTTCAGATAACCGTCAAGGCACTTGCCTTGTACTTTTCGCAGACAATGCAAAGATACGAATAAAAAGTTGCTTTCCTATTCCTTAACCTGCATTTTTGCATTTGTCGCAACGTCTATACACAGGCCATGGGCCTAAAACTTAACGAAATGCAACCTACATTTGCGCGAACTTAGAACCATCCGCGAAGTAGTTAGGTTATCAATCTTGAAATGCTCGTTAAGGCTGTTTACACCATAGTGCAGTAGGATTTCTGTATTTTCTAATGGTTTGTCTCCATTCTCGCGGTCGTAAAGATAGGGTTCCGAAAGCAACAAGCTGTCGCCCTGCCTTTCAAAACGCAGCAAACATTTGCTTATTTTTCCGTCAACGTCTCTCAATTCAAGCAGTTTGTGTTGAATGGCCCAAAACAGGCGCTTACCCTGCATCGTATTTACGCCGCCCGTGCCAATGCTGTCTATCTGTTGCAAACGCCAATAGCCGTCTAATTTCTTGTTGCGCGAAGTCTCTAGCTCGCAACTGCCAAGCAGGGCCAGCACCATCAGTGCCATGCCAACAAATTTCACCAAGCCCATAGGTCTGCATATCTTCGTATTCTGTGTCATGTTGTTTGTCTTACCTTTCATTTAAACAGCCCTTTCTTAGCCACTGTAAGTTGTACGCCCCACTTATTACCCAATATCCGCCCCATGTCTGCACCCACTGCGGCAGCCACATTCCAGTCGTTGCGCAGTTCGTACTTGCCTTCCAGCATCAAGCTAACGTTATGCTCTTTCTTCTCGAAGGGGTCGGAGTAAGTGCCAAGTCCATTTTGATAAGTGGCAAGGAAACGGTAACTCAGTTCGTCGGTGGGTTTTCCGCCGATGCCAAGATGCCAAGCCACAAAGCGGTTGTTGGCCACATTGATGTTGCCATTGGTGTTATAAATGGGCGAACGATAAAGCGGATTGCCCATTACCTGCCCCCAATGCTGCCAGCCCGTATAGATATAGTGGTTGTAATAATTGTCTTGTCCGCCCAAGTGGTCGGCAATGGTGCTGGTGTGGTCGTGGTAGATAGGACCGCTTTGGTACTTGGTGTAAAGGTATTCAAGCACCACATCGGTAATCCATCGCCCGTATTTAAAGTTCAGTTCCGCCCCAAGCATCCAGTCTTTAAGGTCGTAAACAAAAAAGCGGCGTTTCTTTTTCTGCAACCATTCGTCGCCCGTACCATATCCGTCATAGTCTAGTTGCAACATCGACGAATGGTCTTCGAAGTACTTGTCGGCATAAACAGAAAACCGCCATGTGTCTGCATCGTAGTTCACCCGTGCCAACCATGCGCCAAGTTGGTTGCCTTCGGCATTTTGGTAGGTTGTTTCACCAACATCGGCGCCACCTGGCAAGAAGGCCTTTACAAACGATTTAAGCCCCGTTCTGCCACGAATAACCCTCACCGTGCCATCGTCTAGCAGTTCATAAGACGTGCCACCAAAGGTGGATGCCATTTCCAAGCCCAGTTCTAACGACAGCGGAGCGAACCGTTCGGGGTTGCCAATCATAAAATAGCCTGCCTTACTGTGGTAAAGCACGTTCTCTGTATATAGGTGTTGCTGGCCTGTAAAACGTTTCTGCCAATTGTCGTCGGTTGTTTTTCCGTATGCCACGTGGCCTTTAAGGTGCAACCATCCATTGCCAAAGGGCAGGGGCCAATAATCTGGTAGTGCCAAACGCACCTGCAGAACAGGGCGCGCATTGATGCCAAGCAACTGCGAACCGCTGCTCAACCCGTTGTTTTTCAGCTCCATGTTGTGGCGTTTGCTGCCGATGGTGAGTGTGGCATACAACCAACGAGCCTGCACAAAGGCTTGGTCTACCACTATTCTGCTAGTGAAACCTTGCGTTAGTGCCACATTCAGCCCATAACCTAACCCCCACCTGCGAACAGAGTCGGTGGTTAGCGGACGTTCGATACCAGCCAACAAATATCCGTTGGTCTTTTCCAACGAACTTAGTCCGTGTTTGTTAGCGTTTAGCCAAAGGGGTGTTTGCCCGTTCGATTGCGTGGCTTGCGCCTCAACGCTATACCCC
>CAUPVH010000153.1:0-5163 GCA_963514635.1 uncultured Prevotella sp.
TTTGTTGACACCCTACGGGGGGGTCTTTTGGCCAACGCGCGCGTAAAGGAAATGACCAGCTCAGGCTTCCGTCAGGTGTCCCCCGACCTGCTCAGCGCCCCCACCCGCCGCAGAGATGCCGTTATCGTAGACGAACGCCACAACGGCGGAGGATGGCTACACGACGACCTTTGCACGTTGCTAAGCGGCAAAGAATACCAACAATTCGTGCCTAACGGGCGCTATGTGGGTAGCGACCCTTTCAACAAATGGACCAAGCCCTCGTGCGTAATGGTGTGCGAAGACGATTACAGCAACGGCCACGGTTTTCCCTGGGTATATAAAGAGTTGGCCATTGCCAAGCTGATAGGTCCCCCCGTTGCAGGACCAATGCCCGCCGTTTGGTGGGAAAGTCTGCTCGACCCCTCCATCGTGTTCGGCATTCCGCAGGTGGGATGTCGCGACATGCGTGGCAATTATGGCGAAAACACTCAGCTCGACCCCGACATCGAAGTGTATAACACCCCCGAAGACTATCTCAACGGATACGACCGACAACTGGTTAGGGCCGTTGAAGAGATGATGAAGGTGGTGAAGAAGTAAATCAGAATCCATGCACTTGGTGCCCTGTGCTGGTCGGACTAGCCTGACTAGTCCGACCAGTCCAGACCACCTCTTAGAGCTTTAATCCCAATGAACAACCTTAGCCGTGAACTAGAGCTATTGCTCTTATTAACCGAAAACCGCGATTACACCGTACAATTGCTGGCCGACCGACTTGACATAACCCGCCGCCAGCTATACTACGACCTCGAAAACCTACGCGCATGTGGCTTTAAACTCATTAAGACAAGCACTCGTTATCGGCTCGACCGCCATTCGTCTTTCTTCAAACGACTGCACGAGAACATCGCCCTTACCGAAGAAGAGGCCATGTTTGTATACCGTCTGCTCGACCGCTTGCCGCACACCGACTACCTTTCGAAGAACATACAATCGAAACTTGAACGTTTCTTCAATCTCGATTTGCTTACTGATGTGGGCCAACGCCGACAGGCAGAGCGTAACGCCGCCGTGCTGCGCGAGGCCATTGCGCTACGCCGGGTGGTGATACTCAAAAACTATTCGTCGCCCCATAGTCGAACCGTGAGCGACAGAATGGTTGAGCCTTTCCTCTTTCTCAATGCTGAAATGGACATCCGCTGTTTCGAGATAAACAGTCACACCAACAAGACTTTTAAGACTTCGCGTGCCGAATCGGTAGAGATGACCGACGTGGAATGGCTCAACGAGAAAAGCCACAAATCCATTTTTACCGATATTTTCATGTTCAGCGGTGAGGAAAGGCTACCCGTAGAGCTGAAGTTGGGGCGCCTATCGCACAGCATTCTACTAGAAGAATACCCCGCAGCAGCGGCTTACATCAGCCCCGCTGACGACTCCGAACATTGGATTTTCTCTTCAGACGTTGCCAGTTACCTCGGCATCGGCCGTTTCGTACTGGGTCTTTATCACGACATCGAAGTACTAGGCAGCCCCGATTTCGCAGACTACATATATAATAAGGTGAAAGCAATGGCTGAAAAAGTGCGCTAACCCAGCTGTGTTTTTATTATTCGTTATCGTCAAATTCTAGCACGCCGACATCATTCGGCCAAAGATGGTTCTGCTGTAAACCAAATTTGAACCAAGGGAAAGGCCATCACAACCTAAATCCAACATAAGGATTTTTCTTGTCAACAAAAGGACTATTTTTACAACGACAACAGTCAACTAATCTCGGTACACAACACTACAAGCACTTTGAATTAGCAGTACAAGCCGCTTGTAGCGTGAGTACAAGATACTTTGTAGCGTCAGTACAAGGTGCTTGTAGTATCAGTACAAGGCTCTTGTAGCACCAGTACAAGCCGCTTGTAGTGCCGGTACAAAGTGGTGTGTACTGATGTTTGCGCCCGATATTGGCAAACTCGTGCGTAAGACAAGCGTTCCCAAACTAATTCTTTTCGATTATCCCAAATCGGTCGTTAGAGCCTGTGCAGATTTTGTGTATTGTTGAGCATATTGCCTGTCTTGTTCTTGAAGGCGTAGCGGGCTACGTCGAGAGAATAAGACAGGCAATATGCCAGCAAGCAAACGAAAGATGAACAGGAAGCGATGGAAAAAACCTAAAATAATAGGTAAGCGGTCTAACGACCGATTGGGGATTATAACGCTGCCTACAAACAAAGGTCTGTCGGGGCGATAAGTCTTGGGTGGCGTATCAATGTTCATAGGCATTTCAAACCCTCATGAACTTAAAAGCATAAAATGCTTAAACCTTCTGCTCCTCATCCTCCAACATTTCCTTAACGCCTTTGAATGTTTTACGATGAAATGGGGAAATTCCATGCTCCTCAATGGCAGCGCGATGCGCCTTTGTAGGATAGCCTTTGTTCACATCCCACTGGTATACGGGGTGTTGTAAGGCAAGGTCATTCATATAATCGTCGCGGTAAGTTTTGGCCAAAATGCTGGCGGCAGCAATAGATAAGAACTTGGCATCGCCCTTAACAATAGTTTCGTGGGGCAGCGTGCCGTAGGGTTTAAAGCGGTTCCCGTCTACGATAACGGCCTGCGGACGAATTTTCAAGCCATCAAGTGCGCGGTGCATGGCAAGAATACTGGCATTAAGAATGTTTATTTTGTCGATTTCATCGGCCGTAACCTCCCCAACGGCCCACGCCAAAGCATCGGTTTCTATCTGCGTACGCAAGGCATAACGCTGTTTTTCGGTCAGCTTTTTCGAGTCGTTTAGCAAAGCGTTCTCGTAATCAACAGGTAATATTACGGCTGCTGCAAACACGCTGCCAGCCAAACATCCACGGCCAGCCTCGTCGCAACCGGCCTCGATTAAATCGGTGAAATAATGAGATTTTAGCATAAAGTTTATATTTTATGGGGCGAAAAGACGGGGAAAGGTGAAAGGGTGAAAGGGTGAAAAGGTGAAAAGGTGAAAAGATGGCTGCGCACCTTAAAGGTGAAAAAGTGAAAGAGTGAAAGAGTGAAAAGATGGCTGCGCCTACTAACTTGTTAGCTTAGTAAGAAAGCTGGCAGCGCTTATTAACTATCTTATTGTTCTAGCCAACCAAGCCAAAGCATCTAGCTTAATCCTTTACTGCCCACTTATTACTTTCTCCTTACTCATTACTCATTACTACTTGCTCCTTACTACTTTCTCCTTACTACTTTCTCCTTACTACTTACTCCTTCCTACTTACCACTTTTGTTAATTATTAACCAAATTCATTTGTTTGTGAAATATCACTTCCAATTTTTGCTGCAATTTTGCACCTACAAAGATAAGCAATTAATAACATTCAACATAGAGAACAATGAAAAAGGAGATGACATTATCAGTTAATTCTGCAAGCGAGATGCGTATAAACAACCTCTTTGCTAGCGTAAAGAAAGGCATTATGTTTCCCATAGTATGGCTAAGCCAATACTATTCGGCCGTATTGAACAAGGAGATAAGCGTCAAAACCACGCTTCAACTGCTCAATGCGCAAGTGGCATTTGCCCTCGCCGTATTCCCTGCCAACGCCCCTTTTATCCTTCGGGTGGTATGCACAGCATGGTTCGCCACGGCCATTAGCGGATGCAAACGAAGTTTAAAGAGCAGCAAGCGCAGGTAAAGACGTGCGCCCAAAACAACAAAAAAGCAAGAAACAGCGGTTTCATCGATAGGCAAGGCCTATCAAACACGTGTTTGCGTTGCATCCCATTTGTTGGTGCAACGCAAACAAATACATTTCATTTAGAATAACAACACACTCCCATTAGCAAGCATTTTCAGGCTAAACAAATGCTATTTAGCCACAAATTCCCCAAAAACAAGGCAACCAAAAACACTTGTTCTGCCCTAGAACATTTCCGCCACTCTACGTACGCCAGCAACAAGGGCATCTATTTCTTCGCGCGTGTTGTACAAGCCAAACGAGGCGCGAACGGTACCAGAAATGCCCAAACGAGCCATAAGTGGCTGGGCGCAGTGGTGACCCGTGCGAACGGCAATGCCCAAACGATCGAGCAATGTACCGAGGTCTAGATGGTGAATGTCGCCAACAAGAAAGCTAACGACGGCATCTTTATCGGTGGAATGGCCGAAAATGTGCATACCGTCGATGGTTTCTAGCTGCTGAATGGCATAGCGGGTAAGGTCTTGTTCGTGCCGTTGAATGTTGTCCATGCCCAAAGCCGAAAGGTAATCGAGGGCAGTTGCAAGTCCGTGAGTGGCTACATAGTCGGGCGTACCAGCCTCAAACTTAAACGGCAGTTCGGCAAAGGTGGTCTTTTCAAAACTCACTGTGGCAATCATCTCGCCTCCCCCTTGATATGGCGGCAGCTTTTCGAGCCATTCTTCCTTACCATACACAACGCCAACACCCGTTGGACCGTAGGCCTTATGCCCCGAAAAGGTGAAAAAGTCGCAATCCAAGTCTTGCACATCCACCTTAAAATGCGGCACACTCTGCGCCCCGTCCACCAAAACAGGCACGCCATGAAGGTGTGCACGGCGTACAATCTCCTTAATGGGGTTCACCGTTCCCAACACATTGCTTACCTGCATCACGCTAACCAGTCGGGTACGCGAAGTAAACAATTTGTCCATTTCATCGAGAATTAGTTCCCCTCGGTCGTCAATGGGTATCACCCTGATGGCAATACCGCTACGGGCAGCCTGCAATTGCCACGGCACAATGTTGCTATGGTGTTCCATGGCGGTGATTATCACCTCGTCGCCAGGCTGCATAAAGCCCTCGCAAAACGAAGAGGCGATAAGGTTGATGCCCTCGGTTGTTCCGCGAGTAAATATTATTTCGTTGTCGCTACGGGCATTAATGAACTTACGAACGGTGGTTCGGGCGGCCTCGTGGAGGTCGGTTGCCTGCTGCGAAAGATAGTGAACACCACGATGCACGTTGGCATTGGCGTTGAGATACTCGTGCTGCATGGCATCGAGCACGCAAAGGGGCTTTTGCGTTGTCGCCCCATTGTCGAGGTAAACCAAAGGTTTGCCGTACACTTCGCGCGATAAAATGGGGAAATCTGAACGAATGGAGGTGATGTTGTACATATCTTTGAGTAGTAAGTAGTAACGGAGTAAAAGGAGTAAGTGGCAAGAGTGTAATGGGAGTAAGC
>CAUPVH010000154.1:0-5064 GCA_963514635.1 uncultured Prevotella sp.
CTAAGAGTATTATAAGAACGTAGGATTATGAAAACAGTTAAATATCTTTTATTAGGTGCGTTGGTGGTAGGTATCAGCGCGCCGCTCATGGCGCAAGACAACAAGTCTACCATCGACGCCATCTCTAAGGTAATTATCGCCAACCCCGCTGCGGCAAAAGACCAAGTTAAAGAGGTCTTCAAAAAGAACAAGAAGAACGCCGAGGTGTTGGCAGGTATCGGACGCGCCTATTTCGAGGCTAAGGATACGGCAAATGCCAAGCAGTATGCCAACCTTGCCATCAAGGCCAACAAGAACTACGGTCAAGGTTACATCCTCTTGGGCGACATCGAGGTGTTGAAGGATGATGGCGGTGCAGCTGCCGCATGGTATCAGCAAGCCATTTATTTCGACCCCAAGAACCCCGAAGGATATTTCAAGTATGCCAATATCTATCGTGGACGTAGTCCCGAAGAGGCAGTGGCAAAGCTTAACGACTTGCGTGCGCAACGTCCCGACGTGGCTGTTGATGCACTTGCAGGCCGCATCCTCTATGCCTCTAACCGCATGGAGCAGAGCTTGCAGTATTATGACAAGGTAACCGACAAAAGCAAACTCGAAGATGTGGACATCACCAACTACGCTACCGAGGCGTGGATGCTGCAAAAGCGTGATAAGAGTTTGGAAATGGCACTCTACGGACTTTCGCGCAACCCACGTAAGGCCGCCTGGAACCGTCTTGCTTTCTATAACCTTACCGACATGGAGCGCACTGCCGAGGCTTTGAAGTATGCCGATGCACTTTTCAACGCCTCTGATAGCTCTAAGTTCACGGGTTTCGACTACACCTATTATGGTACGGCACTGAAGAACGATAAGCAGTACGACAAGGCTATCGAGATGTTCAACAAGGCAATGGAAGAGAACAAGGGCAACGAAGAGTTGGTTAACAGCAACCGCAAGGCCCTTTCCGACCTTTACCTTGCAAAAGAAGATTTTGATAAGGCCACCGCTTATTACGAGGAATACCTCAAGCACGCTCCAAAAACCACTGCTAGCGATATGGCCGGTTTGGCTACCATCTACATGAACTTGGCTGCAAAGCAGACGGGCGAGCAACAGAAGGAATCGTTTAAGAAGGCTGATGATGTTTATGCACGTCTAGGCGAGAAGTTCCCTGCCAACATCGACTTTGCCAACTTCATGCGTGCCCGCATCAATTCCAATCTCGACCCCGAAACCAAAGAAGGTCTTGCTAAGCCTTTCTACGAGGCTATCGTAAACTCTTTGGGTAGCAAAGCCGACCGCGATAAGGCCGACAATGCCCGCTTGACTGAGGCTTACCGTTATCTGGGTTATTATTACCTAGTGAAGAACGACAAGGCAACGGCCGACGGATATTGGAAGAAGGTGTTGGAGATTGACCCTGAAAACGAAACGGCTAAGCAAGCTTTGGGTATCAAGTAAGCATCTTCCGACAAAAGAATTGCAAGCAGGCGGGTTCATTATCACTGATGTGTGATATACGTATATAAGATTTGCGCAAAGGTGTTGCAAGTCTTCAACAAGCCTGTACCAAGTTTATAAGTAATCATTTGGGGTGTGTCACATTCGTGTGGCGCACCTCTTTTCTTCTTTAGAAGTTAGGGAGTTAGAGAGTTAAGTAGTTTTGGAGTTAAGGAGTTAAGCCAAATGTATAGTTGGCGTTAGGATAATAGGACAGGTCAGACAAGTCCGACGAGTCCGACTTATCCGATAGCTAGAATGAACTAGAAATCTAGAAACCGCTTAGACGCCTTTAAAAGGCGCAGCCATCTTTTCACCCTTTCACCTTTTCACCTTTTCACTTTTCCCTCCAATCTTGTTTCTTCTTACATTTTTTTTGTAACTTTGTCATTGCTCCCTAAGCTGATAATGCATTAAGCCACACCAAGTTTTGTGTTGATACCCAACGTTATCTACCCACTAACATATACGCCAATGAAACCAAAATGCAGCATATTAATACTTTTCTTGTTTGCTTGTGCGCTCTCGTACGCACAAGAAACGAACAAGACAGCCGACAGCTTGTCTATCGACTCGCTTTATCGCGACCTGCCCGAAGTGATTGTGAAAGGCGAACGCCCCACCGTAAAGCTAGAAAGAGGCAAGCTAGTGTATAACATGCAGTTGCTGTTAGAGAAACTCCCTGCCGACAACGCCTACGATGCCATCACCAACATACCTGGCATCAACACCGCCGACGGCAGCCTCAGCTTGGCAGGTTCGAGCATAACACTCATTATCGACGGAAAGGCCACCACCCTAAGTCAAGCCCAAGCTATAAAGAAACTGAAAAACATGCCTGCCGCGCGACTCTCCAAAGCCGAAGTAATGCTCTCGGCTCCTGCGCAATACCATGTTCGCGGGGCGGCAATCAACATCATAACCAACGACAACGGCGGTCAGCACCACACTTCGGGACAGCTGCAAGCCACGCTCAACCAGACGAAATATGCACGAGGCTATGGGCAGGGCAACCTGTTGTATGCCAGCGGCCGCTTTACATTCGACCTGAATTATACCTTTACTGGCGGTAAAAGATATGCAGAGGCAGAACATTATGCCCAACATCCGCTGAACGGAACGCGCGTAGCTTACAGCGACAAAACAAGCAATACAAGCTCAGGAACATCCCACGACATCGGCATTGAGCTTGGCTATTGCTTTGCCGAACGCCACAAGGTGGAAGTGGCCTACACCGCAGATGCCAACTTCATCGACAGCAATAACACGACAACGGGCAGCAGCGTGTCTGCACAAAGCAGTGAGGGGCACAATCTGCTGCACAACATCGGCCTGTATTACACCCTGCCTTTCGGATTGCAACTAAACGCAACCTACACCTATTATAGTTCGCCACGCAACCAATCTCTCAATGGACAATTGGGCACAGATAGGCGCGTGGTGACTGCAAAGAGCGACCAAACCATCCGTAAATGGCTATTCACGGCCGACCAGGTGCACACCTTAGGGCGCGGGTGGCAGTTAAGCTATGGCCTCGAATGGCAAACCGCAAACAACAAAAGCTATCAAACCACACTCAACGATGCTGGCATCGTGCTGCCCGAGGCCACCAGCGAGGTGAACATCGACGAGCAACGCTTTAATGGCTACATCGGATTTAGCAAGCAGTTTGGCAAAGGGCTCAGCCTAGAAACAACCCTGGCCGTAGAGAATTACCATACGCCGCGATGGAACGATTGGCGCATTTTCCCCACCTTCAACGCCGCATGGCAAGTAAACAGCCACCACACGCTGAACCTGTCGTTCAACTCTAACGCCACTTACCCAAGCTATTGGAGCACGATGAGCCAGATTTACTACTCCTCTGCCTATTCTGAGATATGGGGAAACCCCTTGCTCAGACCCTCGAAACATTACGACACGTCGCTGTCTTGGCTTATCAAAGGCCGTTACACCCTTGTGGCATTTGCCAACATCTGCAACGATTATGCAGTACAATTGCCCTATCAGCTAAGCAACCGCATGGCAGTGGTGATGCAGGTGGTTAACTTCAACCATCGCAACATCTTTGGTTTGCAGGCGATGGCCCGTTTTTCGGCAGGCTCGTGGCTCAACGGTAACGCTTATGTAACTGGCATGTTCATCAGCGACAAGAACAACCATTTCTTCGATTTGCCTTTCAATCGCGCCCGTTTCACCGTTCGCACGGGTGGCAACCTCTCGGCTTTGTTGAGCAAGAGGCCCAATGTGCGCTTTTCCGTTAGTCCCACGTTTCAGTCCCGTTCCATTCAAGGGGTGTACGACATCAGTGGCATATTCTCCTTAAACGCCTCCATGCGGTGGGCATCGGCAAATGGTAAATGGAATGCCGTGTTGTCGGGAAATAACCTAACCAACCGCCAAATTGTTACACATTCGGGCTACGGCAACCAAGATTTCGGCTTACGTGTAAGGCAAGATTGGACAACACTCGCGTTCAGCCTTATTTATAAGTTCGGCAACTACAAGGCGAAAACCAAGAAAGAAGTTGATACTTCGAGGATGAGAAAGTAGACATCCGCCCGTCCCCATACATTCTCCCAAAAGATAACGCTCCCTATATCCCTGCTTCGTGCGAATAGAGTAGGGGGTGGGAGTAGTTCTTTAAGCAATTCTGTTTGACTATAAAATTGAAAGGGTGAAAGGGTGAAAGGGTGAAAGGGTGAAAGGGTGAAAAGGTGAAAGGGTGAAAAGGTGAAAGGGTGAAAAGATGGCTAACGCCGTCAAGGCATTTGGCTTAACTCCATAACTCCTTAACTCCTAAAATTGAAAGGGTGAAAAGGTGAAAAGATGGCTAACGCCCTTTAAAGGTGTCTAGTGGGTTCTAGATTTCTAGTTCATTCTAGCTTTCGGATAAGTTGGATAAGTCGGACAAGTCAGACTTGTCCGACTCGTCTGACTTGTCCTATTAGCCTAACGCCACCTATACATTGGGCTTAACTTCTTAACTTCATAACTCCTTTACTACTTACAAAAAACATTCGGCTTAACTCTATAACTCCATACCCCATTACTACTCACCCAAAAGCATTGGGCTTAACTCCTTAAACTCCTAAAAGGTGAAAAGATGGCTGTACCCTCCAACTTGTCAACTCGTAGACATATTGAAGTTGTGTTTACTTTTACTGTTTCAACAAATTGAGCAGAGTTTATGTCTTTGTGATGTAATGCCAAGACAAACATCCCGACCATGTACGAAGCGCTGGACAAAGATACGACGACATCCGAAATTCTGCGCCATTTGTCTGTGGGACAAAATGTGGCTAACTCTCAAAAAGTGAATCGTCGGAAATTATTCAATGCGGTCTCCACAAGCAGAAAACTGCCTGTCAATGGCCGATTACTTCTGCCTTTCCATGATGCTGTTCTGGTTGTCCGTGAGCAGCATGCCCTGCAACCGCTTGCGCTGGTCGTTGCAAGCGTACATGTTTTTCGTGCCGTTGCCCACTCGCGATTGTTTACTGCAAATTTGTTTTGTCTAGTTTTTGGCAAGAAATTTAACATTATGAGTGCCCTTATCGTCCACCAATCGCTCACCTT
>CAUPVH010000155.1:0-5030 GCA_963514635.1 uncultured Prevotella sp.
TTTGTCGGATACTACTTTCGAATGTAGACATGTGTAGGGTTTAAATAATGAATGAAAAGGACTAGCAACCAGCTCACAACTGACCTGTTCCGCCCCCACAACTGGCCTCACCCCCAGCACAACCGGCCTCACCCCCAGCCCCTCTCCAAGGGGAGAGGGGAGTAATATGCAGTGCTATTACAATGTTAGAGATAAGATAATACCGTGTAGCGGCAACGCATGAGTTGGAGTGCGCCCCGACCCTTCCAATGTTAGAGATAAAATTATGCAGTGTAGCGGCAACGCATTTCACTCCCCTCTCCCCTTGGAGAGGGGCTGGGGGTGAGGCCAGTTGTGGGCTAGTTGTGGGCTAGTTGTGGGGTGGTTGTTTGTTTATTTCTTAGGGTTCCACTCCGCAGGATTCAGTCGCCACTCGTTCAACAGCACCACATCTTCCTTGGCGATGTATCCCGTTTCAACGGCTTTTTGCACCACGTGCTCGTAATCGGTAAGCGTTACCAGCTTTACGTCGGCCGCTTTAAAAGCATCTTCGGCAACGGCGAACCCATAAGTGTAGGCCGCAACCATGCCCACAACTTCGCAACCAGCCTTTCGGATAGCCTCGACAGCCTTCAAGCTGCTACCTCCTGTGGAGATGAGATCCTCGATAACTACCACCTTCTGACCCGCTTTCAGGTCGCCTTCGATAAGGTTTTCCAGTCCGTGGTCTTTGGGTTTGCTCCTTACATACACAAAAGGCAGTTGCAGCGCATCGGCCACTAGCGCGCCCTGGGCGATGGCTCCCGTGGCAACACCAGCCACAGTATCGGCTTGTGGGAAATGTTCGAGCACGGCATGTGCCAGTTCGAGCTTGATGAAACTGCGCAGCTGGGGGAACGATAGCGTGCGGCGATTGTCGCAATAGAAAGGCGACTTCCAGCCCGATGCCCATGTAAAGGGGTCGTTGGGTTGCAACTTAATGGCGTTAACCTGAAGCAGGCGTGCTGCAAAATCTTTCTTGATGTTGTCCATATCCTTGTGTGGGTTTATTGGTTTGCGGCAAAAAACCATCGTTGCAGCTCGGTGCAAGTTGCAACATTGGCTTGTTGTTCCGTTATATATACTATATATAATAATGTGCAAAGTTACGCTATTTATCCTATTGGGCAAAATTTATGCGGTGCGTTCTAGGGCATATAGTGGTGATATTAAGTGGTGATGGAGAATGTTTAACGTTTTTTCTTTAATGGCATGACGAAACTTTTTTTACATTCTTTTCTGTGTTGGTTCGTTCCTTTTTCGTATCTTTGTAACCATCTACGAATACCTAAAACCCCAATGGCGCTTATGTTAAGAATGCCAACGACAATATGTTTTCAGGCCAAATTGTTAACAACAAGGCTTATTTTCGCACTGCTGATGCTGTGCGGAGCGGTAGCAGGGCATGCCCAAAACATTGTTGAAGGGACGGTGCTGACCGATTCGCTCAGCCCCAACGCCCGCTGCACCGTAACCCTTTACGATAAAGACGATAAGCAATGGCAAGCTGTGGCTTGCGCCGAAAAGGGGAAATTCCGCGTAGAGAACGTGCCGAATGGCCCACTTCGCGTGGAGGCGAAGGCCATTGGGCATGTGGCGCAGAGCAAGAAAGTGTTTCTCTTTGGAAACACAAAGATGCAGGTAGACTTCACATTGAAGTCGGAGGCCATCAACTTAAAAGAGGTAGAGGTGAAGTCGAGCCCAATGATTGTGAACGGCGATACCACTACTTACATCGTATCGAGGTTTACAACAGGGCGCGAAAAGGTGCTGAAAGACCTGGTGAACAATCTTCCCGGCGTGCGATACGATGATAAAGACAACTCGTTAACCGTGAACGGCAAGCGCGTGAGCAAGGTGTTGGTGGAGGGCGAAGACCTCTATCAAGGCAATGTGTCTACGCCGATGGAGAACCTTCCCGCGTCGGGTGTAGATAACTTGAAGGTTATCGACAACTATTCGGAGTACAATGTGTTCTCTGGTTTCAAGAGTAGTAACCAAACGGTGGTGGACCTTTCGATGAATAAGAGCATGCACGGGCGACTTAAAGGACAGGCCGAGGCACAGGGCGGACTGCTAAATAAGGTGATGACGAAGGGGTCGGGCATGCTGCTGGGCAAGCGAATGATGGGTAATATCATCGTGGGAGGCAACAATACTGGCGATAAACTGATACAGCCTGCCGACATCGTGAACATGAACGGCGGGTGGAGCGAAATGCTTTCGGGCGACGACCCGATGGCTAGCATGCGCAAGACGTTTACCGATTACGCCATGATGCTGGACTATCGCGAGAACGTTTACCGCCGGAATAATGGGCTGGTGTCGCTTAATACGGTGTCGACACCTGGCAAAAACATGAAGATTTTGTGGAACGGAATGGTGGGAGCCGACCGTTATCGCATGAAAAGCACCGACCATTACGCCTATCATGGCGGACTGGCATACACCGATTCTACACTCGAACTGCAAGATAAACGCCACTTCTTGTCTAATATCAAGTTCAAATTGGCCAACCAAAAGAACATGGAACTGACGTTAACCAACCGCAGTTACTTTGGAACAACCGAAGGAAATACCGACCGGCAGCTGCCAAGCGTTGGCCTTAACGAACAGACGAAAGGGCGATTGGCCACGATAAATAACGCTTTGGTGTGGCTTTGTCGGCATGGCAAGAACGTGTTTAGCTACAAGGCCGACCTTAACTTCTTGTTCAGTAACAACCGTTACGACTTTTCTTCGCAGCCAACGCCGCTCTTTAAGTCGCCCGCTTTGCATTCGGAAATGAACATACGCAGGCTTGAATTTACGGGTTCGGCACAGTATGTACGTAGGTTTGCCGACGCCTACTTCTTGCGAATTGCCTTGCGCCACGGTCTAGAAACCTTCTCTACCACCGTAAAGGGCGACAGCGCGGGCATGGGTAACCCTGCTTTGAAGATGCCTTATCGCTTTTACGACAACGGCGCAGAGTTGAGTTTGAATAAAGATCAGGGTAAGTTTAGGTTCGGCATTGGCGGCATATTCCATCATTTCAGCCTGCATTCGTCGCGCCCCTTGTCGTTCGGTGTCTCGCCAAAGATGGCCGTTTCGCCGTTGTTCAACATCAGTTATCGTGTCAGTATGATGCATTACGTTGAACTTCGGCTTAAAAGCACGTACCAATTGATGGGTGCCGGCGCGGTGTTCGATGGCCCTTACATTGCCGATTTCAGGCGTGTGAGCTATGCGCAGATAGAAAATGCGCTCGCACATACCACCGAACTCACGGCGATGCAGGCATATGGCAACCTATTTAAGGGCATAACCCTATTTAATATGGTGTCGCTAAGCTACAACCACAACGCCTTGGCCTACGATTACAGCATGGCCGATGGGTTGGTTTCGCATGTCGTCAGTCGCAATGTGTCGGGTGGAAAGGGGCTTAGTCTGGCCTCGATGATGGAGAAAAAGCTAATAAGCACGCCGCTTAACTTCCGTCTTTACGGCGGATTGAGCCTTGCGCGCTCGCCATTCTTCTACCAAGGCGTGGCGCAAACGTCGGATAGTAGGTCGTTCAACGTCAACCTTAACGTCAAAACCTACTTCAAACGTGGGTTCAATGGCGAACTGTTCGCTGCCGCAACATGGGCAAACGATAAGAGCAAGCTGCTGCGTTCGCACCAAAACGATTATCGTTTGGAGGGCGAATTGGGCTATATCGCCAACAAATGGCAAGCATCGGTGAGGCTGGGACAGCGTTGGCGCAAGGTAAGTGGCAGCGGAACAGACTATACGGTCCTGCGGTTTGGCATGGAATACGACCTTAACAAGCACATTCGCTTAAAGGCATCGGCGCAAGACATGCTCAATCTGAGGGAACGACTGATGCAAGAACGCGGGGTGGATAACTATTATGTTACTACCCGAAACATCCATTACATGCCCGGAAACGTGATGGTTGGGGCAATGGTTACCTTCTAAGTAGTACCCCAAACGGTAGATTTACATAACACTTAAACAGATAAACGTATGAAAAGAATCCTATTATCTCTCGCCGCAATGCTGTTTGCGGCCATACCTATCGCAGTTAACGCCCAACAACTAACCGTTGAATACGAAACGCGCGTTAATGCAAATTCGCCCGATGCAATGAAAGAATCGGGTCTGCCCGACGAGATGCGCAAAGCGTTGATTAGTGCGGTGGCCGATGTTAAGGCTTACTACATCATGTGTATAGACGGTGGACAGGTTGAAGGTCGCGCGCAAGCAGCGAAGGAAAAGCAAATGATAAACTTCATGGGACAAACCATTGATGCCAACGAGTTTGTGAAAAATCAGCTCGAAAACATCATATACTACAACAAAGACACCAAAAGAAAGGTGATGAAAGTGGTGGTGATGGGCAAGCATTATTTGCTGGTAGACCCCTTGAAACCCGATACCTTCGACGTAAAACCCAATGAAAAGAAAGACATCTTGGGTTACGAATGCGTGAAGGCGGTAAGCAAAGACGGCAAGCAAACCATTTGGTTTACCAAGCATATCCCCGTAGATGCTGGGCCTTTGTACACGGATGTGGGCGGATTGATACTCGAAGCCGAACTGAAAGACCAAATCTTCGTGGCCAAGAAAATCTCGATGAGCGTAGACCATGCCTTGAAAGAACCCACGGGAGGGGAGGAAATGACCGAGAAGGCCTTTAAAGAGAAGATGCAAAAGTACGTGGAAATGATGCGTAGAGGGCAATAAAGGCCGAAGCAATAGCAAGGCGATGCAGGCGCAAAGCCTTGCCTCTTGCACCCTTCTTATCAAAGAAGGGCGGATTCTCCGTGCCCGTATTGCACGTTTAGTTCTCCTTGATTAACAAGTCCTTCTAACGATACTTGCCATCCTTAGCCTGCTTAAAACCCAAAAAAAATCACTACCTTTGCATCTGCTTACAAAAAAAATCGAAACAGAACAGCATGAATATTGAAAGCGAGATAATAGCAACCGTAGTGCAAGCGGTGAAAGAATGTTTTGGCCAAGAC
>CAUPVH010000156.1:0-5027 GCA_963514635.1 uncultured Prevotella sp.
GAAAGAAAGGTGCATCATCGTTAATGGCGTGTCAAAGGCTTATGCCATGACGGGGCGGCGTATTGGCTACATGGCCGCACCCGCGTGGATAATAAAAAGATGCAATAAGCTGCAAGGACAATATACCAGCGGCCCATGTTCGGTGAGCCAGAAGGCGGCAGAAGCTGCTTACACGCTCGACCAGGGCTGTGTGGAAGACATGCGCTTGGCTTTTGAACGCCGTAGAAACCTCGTTGTGAAACTGGCAAAGGAAATAGAGGGCCTTGAAGTGAATGTTCCCGAAGGCGCATTCTACCTCTTCCCCAAGTGCAGCAGCTTCTTTGGCAAGCATACCGATGGCTATGTGATTAACAACGCTACTGACTTGGCCATGTATCTGCTTGAAGTGGGACATGTGGCAACCGTTTCGGGCGACGCATTTGGCGACCCGGAGTGTATTCGGTTCAGCTATGCCACCAGCGACGACAATCTTCGCGAGGCAATGCGGCGAATTAAAGAAACATTAGCAAGACTTGTATAATATTGAGAATTGTGACAAAAAGCCGTTTTTTTCCTTTATAATGGTGCGTTTATGTTATTTAGCAGACTTGTTGGTAACTTTTCATCGTTAAAACATCTTAATTGTATTTCATTTTATACATTAATGAGTATCTTTGCGTAACCATTAAGGACAAAAGCCCAACAACAAATCAGCATTTGGACGAACGTCTATACTATAAGGAACAAAATAAACTTAAATATTTATTAACAACTAAAATTTAAAAAATTCAATTATGGCAACACAGAAAACAGCCAGCCCTGCTAAAAAGTCTCAGGGCTTTCAAGGAATTAGAGCAGCATTTTGGGTAATCGTTTGCTGCTTCATCATCGCTGCATGCTTCTTCAAGTTCTACTTGGGTAGCCCCGCTCACTTCCAAGGTGGAGATAACGAAGGACACCCGCTAGACATTTGGGGAACGATTTACAAAGGTGGTCTTGTGGTTCCTGTTATTCAGACTTTGTTGCTCACCGTGCTCGCACTCTCTGTTGAGCGTTGGTTGGCATTGCGCACCGCATTTGGAACGGGTTCGCTCACCAAGTTCGTTGCTAACATTAAGGCAGCCCTTAACGATAAGGACTTCAACCGTGCACAACAACTTTGCGACAAGCAGAAGGGTTCGGTAGCCAACGTTGTTTCGGCTTCGCTGCAAGCTTACAAAGCAATGGAAACCGTTCACGGCATTAAGCTTTCGCAGAAGATTGCTAAGATTCAACAAGCTCACGAAGAGGCTACACAACTTGAAATGCCTACCTTGCAGATGAACCTTCCCATCTTGGCAACCCTCGTAACGCTGGGTACGCTTACCGGTCTTCTTGGTACGGTAACGGGTATGATCAAGTCGTTCCAGGCTCTGGCTGCTGGTGGCGGTGGAGACTCGCTGGCTCTGTCTGCTGGTATTTCTGAGGCTCTTATCAATACAGCCTTCGGTATTACCACTTCGTGGTTCGCTGTTATCTCTTACGGTTTCTTTACCAACAAGATCGATAAGCTGACCTACGCACTCGATGAGGTTGGTTATTCTATCGCTCAGACCTACGAAGCCAACCACGCAGAAGAAGCTTAATTTTTTGCTAACCCTTTAAAATTTTATCACTATGGGTAAAGTAAAAATTAAGAAGAAATCCACTTGGATCGACATGACCCCGATGAGCGACGTCATGGTGCTCCTTCTAACGTTCTTCATGTTGACGTCTACTTTCGTCAAGAACGAACCCGTGAAGGTGGTTACCCCTGGCTCGGTGTCGGAGATTAAAGTGCCCGAGAAGAGTGTGCTGAATATCCTTGTCGATAAGTCGGGAAAGATATTCATGAGTATGGACAACCAAAACGACACGCAGGCCGTGCTCGAAGGCATGAGCGAGCTTTATGGAATGAAGTTCACACCGCAACAGGTGAACAAGTTCAAGAAAGACGCTATGTGGGGAGTTCCGATGAACTCTATCCAACAATATCTCTCACAATCGGAAACCGAAATGGCTCAAACACTCAAGAACTATGGCATTCCTACCGACAGTATCGACGGTAAGGAAAGTGAGTTCCAACTTTGGGTGAAAGAGGCACGTAAGGTAAACACTGATGTGAAGCTGGCTATTAAGGCCGACGAGAAAACGCCCTATGCACTTGTGAAGAAGGTGATGTCCGAACTCCAAGACTTGAGCGAAAACCGTTACTATCTCATTACATCGTATAAAAAGGTGGAGGATTAAAGAATGGCAGAATTAGTTGAACAAGGAAAAGGCGGCGGAAAACAAAAGAAAAAAGACGTCCGCGTCGACTTCACCCCTATGGTGGACATGATGATGCTTCTTATCACGTTCTTCATGCTCTGTACTTCTTTGGCCAAGCCGCAGACGATGGAATTGAGTATGCCTAGTAACGATAAGAATATCCAAGACGATGATAAGACCGTGACCAAAGCTTCGCAGACTATCACAATCTACGTGGCTGGTAACGATAAGATTTATCACGTGGATGGTTTGCCTAACTACAACGACCCCTCGACC
Source organism: uncultured Prevotella sp. (assembly GCA_963514635.1). Taxonomy (GTDB): domain Bacteria; phylum Bacteroidota; class Bacteroidia; order Bacteroidales; family Bacteroidaceae; genus Prevotella. Next base: position 2,545 of record CAUPVH010000156.1, read on the forward strand.
ATGAAGGAAACGACATGGGGGGCTAAGGGTATCCGTAACGTGTTGATCAACCATCAAACGGAAGACGGTACGGTGCCAGTAAGGCAAATTATGGCTGCTAAGCTCAAACTGGATAAGAAGAAACTTGAAAACCCCAAGTTCACCCAAGCCGAGTACGACAAGGAATTGTCTAAGCTCAAAGGTGGTGAAGTGGATGGACAGAAAATACCAACGCTGACCATCATCATCAAAGCTACCGACAAGGCTTCTTATAAGAACTTGGTGGATGTTCTCGATGAAATGCAAATTTGCAGTATAGGTAAATACGTTATCGACAAAATCAATCCCCAAGACAGCGAACTGCTGAAGAAAAAGGGTATTGAATAAACCGATAGCCTATTAATGATTAATTAAGAAAGGAGAAAACTATGTCAAAGATTGATTTGGTTGACGGCGACTGGGTAGACCTCGTGTTTGAAGGTAAAAACCAAGCGTATGGTGCGTATAAACTCCGTAAGGGAACCACCAGACGCAACATCCTCGCCATGATCTCTATCCTTGCTGCTGCAGTATTGGTGTTCTCGGTTGTTGCCATCAAAAGCGTAATCGAGGCTAGTCAAGGAAAGGTTGACGCCACTCAGGTTACGGAGATATCTGCTCTCAACCAGCCAAAGAAACAGGCTGAGGTGAAGCAGAAACCCAAGGTTAACACAGAGCCTGAGAAAGTTGTTGAGCGCGTGAAGAGTTCGGTGAAGTTCACCGCACCTGTTATTAAGCGCGACGACCAGGTGAAGCCCGAGGATGAAATTAAAACACAAGAAGAAATCATGTCTACCAAGACAGCTATCGGTGCGCTCGACGTGAAGGGTAACGACGATGCTGCTGGTGAAGTGCTCAAGATTAAGGAAGCTGTGGCACAGCCCGAACCCAAACCCGAAGTTGAAACGAAGATCTTCGAGGTGGTTGAGCAGATGCCTCAATTCCCTGGTGGCGACGATGCATTGATGAAATTCTTGAAGGAACACGTGAACTACCCTGTCGTAGCACAGGAGAACGGCGTACAAGGACGTGTTGTTATCTCGTTCGTTGTAGAGCGCGACGGCTCTATCACCGACGTGAAGGTGGCTCGTTCCGTAGACCCCTCTCTAGACCGCGAGGCCGCTCGTGTTGTTAAGAGCATGCCCAACTGGATTCCAGGTAAGCAGAATGGTTCGGCTGTACGCGTTAAGTACAACGTTCCGGTTTCATTCAGACTGCAATAGCATTTTATGAGAAAACGCATAACATCTTACACAATCGTAGGATTAGCACTGTGTAGCCTAATTCTTGCCGCTTGCGGAGAAAGCAAGCGCAAGAACGGCCGCACGGACACATATTCGTCAGGGGTGATTAGTTTCGCCTCTGACGAAAGTTTTAGTCCCATCATCGACGAGGAACGCGAGGTTTTCCACGCTGTCTATCCCCAAGCCACGGTCAATCCCATTTACACAACCGAGGGCGAAGGCATCACGCTTTTGCTTAAAGACAGCGTTAGCCTCGTAATTACTAGTCGTGATTTCAAAAAGAAAGAGTACCAGAGCCTTTACGATAAGCAGTTCCGTCCGCAAACCATCAAGTTGGCTTACGACGGATTGGCACTCATCGTAAACAAGAACAATGTCGACACTTGCATATCTGTAAAAGACATCGCACGTGTACTTCGCGGCGAGGCGAAGAATTGGAGCGACATCTTCCCCGGTTCAAAGCGGGGCACCATCACGGTGGTTTTCGACAACAAACGGTCTAGTGCCGTACACTTCGCCGAAGACTCCATACTTGGCGGAAAACCCATCACCAACCCCAATGTCGTTGCAACCAACAAAACGGCCGAAGTGGTGGACTACGTTGAGAAGACTCCGAATGCCATCGGCATTATCGGCAGCAACTGGCTCAACGACAAACGAGATAGCACCAATCTCACTTTCAATAAGAATATTCGTGTAATGTCGGTAAGTAGAAAAGACAAAGGCACACCAGCCAACAGTTGGAAACCTTACCAATATTATATATATAACGGCAATTATCCATTGATACGCACCATTTACGCCCTTCTCAACGACCCTTATCACGGGCTACCTTGGGGATTTGCGCAGTTCATGGCATCGCCCAAAGGGCAGCTTATCATCCTTAAATCTGGCCTCTTGCCTGTGCAAGGTAACATAACTATAAGGGATGTTAATGTTAATCAATAGATAAAACAATTCGAGCCTTCTGTCGTCTAAGAAGGTATAGGCATGCTTGCAGCAGGTTTCACTCCTGCTGTAATGTATCCCTTACGTTGGTCTTTCGTGTTGCGAGCTACGGCTAGCGCATGTCAGGACAACCAACAGCTGACAAATGTGCAAGCATCGGCGCAAGACTGACGCATCGCAGAACAACCAACGGCTGACAAATGTGCAGGCACAGGCGCAAGGCTAGTGCATGGCAATCAGCTCCGAAAGTAAAGAACGCAAGCAGTAAAGCGT
>CAUPVH010000157.1:0-5009 GCA_963514635.1 uncultured Prevotella sp.
GCCGTTTGGAGTCCGATGTTCAATTCACTTATTGCTTTGCCTAATCTGATGCTCATTCTGTTGTTTTGTTATTGTTTTTTGGTTCTGGCCTCGTTTTTATCTACCCATACGGGGTTTTTATCCTTGTTCGAACTCTGCCCTTAGCACGCGTAGCAGGTTGTCTACGGTTTCTTCTTCCAAGTCGGCCTTCTCTACCAGCATTTCACGGGGTGCGTTAAGCACTGCCTTAGCCGTATCAAGACCGATGCTCTTAATGGCATCGATAACCCATTGGTCTACCTCGTCTGAGAACTCATCCAAGTAGATATCCTCGTCGGCCTCTCCTTCTGCCACTTCGCGGAACACGTCGATGGTGTATTCGGTAAGCATGGATGCCAGCTTAATGTTGAGTCCGCCACGTCCAATGGCCAACGACACTTCTTCGGGGCGCAAGAACACTTCGGCCTTGCGGGTCTCTTCGTCGATGTTGATGCTGCTCACTTGTGCAGGACTAAGTGCGCGTTGGATGAAGAGTTTGGTGTTGGCCGTGTAGTTTATCACGTCGATATTCTCGTTGCAAAGTTCGCGAACGATGCCGTGTACACGACTTCCCCTAACGCCCACGCAGGCGCCAACGGGGTCGATACGCTCGTCGTAGCTTTCTACGGCAATCTTTGCGCGTTCTCCCGGCATGCGGGCGATGCGCTTAATCGAAATCAACCCGTCGTTAATCTCAGGCACTTCGGCCTCCAATAGCCTTTCAAGGAACATGGGACTGGTGCGGCTGAGTATAATTTTGGGGTTGTTGTTCTCGTTGTCTACGCGCAAGATAACGGCCCTAATGGTTTCGCCCTTGCGGTATTGGTCGGCAGGAATTTGTTCCGACTTGGGTAGAATCAGCTCGTTGTTCTCATCGTCTACGATGAGCACCTCGCGTTTCCACACTTGGTACACCTCACCAGCGATAACCTGTCCCACACGGTCCTTATACTTATTATATAACGAGTCGTGTTCAAGTTCCAATATCTTCGATGCCAACGTTTGGCGTAGCGTTAAGATGGCGCGACGTCCAAACTTGGCGAAGTCTACTCGTTCGGTAACTTCTTCGCCCACTTCGTAGTCGTGTTCAATCTTTTGCGCCTCGGCCAACGCAATTTGTTTGTTCTCGTCTTCCACTTCTCCATCGGCCACCACCATTCGGTTGCGGTAAATTTCAAAGTCGCCCTTATCTGGGTTTACGATAACATCAAAGTTCTCGTCGCTACCGAAGATACGGGCAAGCACGTTGCGAAAGCTTTCTTCCAGAACGCTCACCAAGGTCATTCGGTCGATGTTCTTGGTGTCTTTAAACTCCTTGAACGTGTCGACCATGCTCAAGATATTCTCATCTTTTTTTCTTGCTACCATAGGGTTTATTATCGTTTGATGTGGTCTTGCCCCAACATTGCAAGCCGATTGCACGTGCGAATGGTGTTTCCACGTATCGGCGGCATGGGGGCGAGCCAATTAATTTCTCCTTATAATTATTAGTTTATGAGTTGACAAGCTTGTTAGTTGACAAGTTAACGAGAGGGTAAGTTGATAAGTTTATGAGTTCATAAGTTAACCAAAGGGCAAGTTGATAAGTTAACAAGGTCATCGCCACTCTGCCACAAAGCATTTGGCTTAACTCTTTTGTTCGATAGGCCGTTGACAAGTCAACAAGCTGACGAGTTAACAAGGTCATCGCCGCTCTGCAACAAAACATTTGGCTTAACTCCTTAACTCCATAACTCCTTAACTCCTACCTTCCACTTACTACTTTACTACTTAACTACTTTACCCCTCAAAACTGAATCAGATATTTGGTGTACTTCACACCATCCATCTTAAAGTTGTGGTCCACGTCTTGCAGCACAGGGCGTTTCTTCCCTTCCACTTTCACCTTCTCGTTCACCGCAACCACGAAGTCGTTTCCGTCCACGCTTTTGAGTATTCCCTTGTATTTTTTGCCATCTTTATCCAACACCTCAACCTCTTTACCGATGAAGTTCACGTATTGTTGTGGCACTTTAAAGGGTTGTCCCAGTCCGGCCGAACCCACCTCCAGTTCGTAATCCTCTTCATCTCGGTTCAAGTGTTCCTCGATAAAGCGGCTCAGCTCCACGCAGTCTTCAATCCATACGCCATCGGCATGGTCTATTTCCACCACGATACGGCTGTCTGGACTAGTCTCAACGTCGACAAGAAAGTACTCTTTGTCGGCTAACCATTGTTCAACAAGTTCTTTTACAACGTTTTTGTCAATCATATTTTGTTGTTACTGATAATGAAAATGAGGAACTCTCGTCGGAGCCCCTCATTCCACTGAATGCTGCAAAGTTACGAAAAAATAGCGAAACGCACAAAATATTTTTACGTTTTCAGTGTTTTTATCCACGATTTTTGTATATGGAAGTCGTTTCGGCGCATTTTTGATAGGTAGGAAGTTACATAAAATCAGTTTTAACAAGTAAGGCTGCAAACAAACAATTGCGAAACGGACAGCCACATTTGCAGGTATAACTTTGCAAATCAGAGCGTTTTAAAGTTTGCCACTTACCATGATATTCATGGCCCACTCCCCCACAACATGCACCTTATTATATATGCGCATGCCTGCACGCGCGAGGCTGCAATATCCGCCTATGGCATCTATGCAGCCTGTTTTGCTTTCTTGGTTGGCTTGTTCCTGGCATTAAGGTCTATTGCGCAACCAGCACCTTATCTTGCTTTGCACCTATGCTAACATGATTAAGACCCTCCACAAGCATTGCACACAAACTGCCTATAAACAGAGAAACCGCCCCGATTGATAAGCCAACGCAGCACACGGAATAAGCTTTTGCATGCTCAGAAAACTATTAGCCCACAAACTTACTGACTAACAAACTCACTACCCCCTCCAATTTTTGTCCGCTTTTCAGCATAAATTTTAACATTATGAGTGGCTTTTTGTTCACCAATCGCCCACCTTGCCGCAAAAAATCGATTCTCGCGAAGGTTGGTTTCGATGCAAAATAGGGTTAGTCTGTGGGTGCGGCAAAATGAATTTTTATTTAAACAAACCACCATTAGCACCAACTTTTGGGCTATTTGCTGCTAAATGCACTGCGTTTTGGTGCAAAATAGCGTGCGTTTTGGTGCTAAATGCACTGCAATATGCCGCTAAATGCACTGCAATATGCCGCTAAATGCAATGCGTTTTGCCGCTAAATGCAATGCGTTTTGCCGCTAAACGCGAGGTAAAATGGTGCAAAACGCAGTTCAATATGCCGCTAAATGCAAGGCGAAAAGCATAAATATCCGCCGCAATGGTATAAAAACAACCTTCTAGAACCATTAAATACATGGCTCAAAAGGGCAAAATGTACCCTAAAAAGTGGGTTTTTAGGGGCAAAAAGCAGGAATTTGGGGCTGGCAAAAACAAGAATCGGCAGCAAACTAGAAAGGCAAAGTGGTACAAAATGCAAGTGGGATGCTCAAAATTGGACTAAAAAAGGAACGTGCCAAACCCAAATTTGCACCCATTTGCCTGTTTTGAGGGCTGTTTTTGCGCTAGAAGGGTGCTATGGGAAGGTTGTGTTTTGTAAAATATATTTTAAAGTTTTAAGGTGGTAAAGGAGTAAGGTAGTAAGTAGTAGGTAGTAAGAGGTAGGTAGTAAAGGAGTAAGGTGGTAAAAGGAGTAAGGAGTTTGGTGGTGAAGTAGAAGGTAGTAAGTGGTGAGGCGGTAAGTGGTAAGGCGGTAAGGTAGTAATTTACTGAGGCGAGATTTAGTAAGGTGTAAGTAGATGAAGATATGAGGTAGTAAGGCATTAAGGTTGTAAGTTAGTAAGTCTGCGTCACTATTCAAGGTATAAGCACGTTTTACGCTAACAAATGGTGCTGAATGTTGAATTTTAGTACATCTTCGTTTTTACGCATAGTGCATGATGACGAGTGTTTATCTGTTCTTTGTGCGCACCACAAAGATGATAAGTCCCTCTATCAAAGTTATTGCAACATTAAAAGTGAAGACTACTTCAGCATAAAGGCGCACCGCGTGGCGCGCCCTTAACAGCCTTATTGTATTGCTTTGAACTAGAATTAATAGCTAGAATTGTAAGGATCGACAAACGTATAGCCCTGCCCTTCTTTCCTTAACACGATTCTAAAATAGGAAAACAACGTATGGGGGACTAGGCCAATGTGGTCGCTAAAAACATTTTGGACTTCGACACCAGTATCCGACAGGGTACCAGAAGACAAGAATTTAGAGGAATCGATATAAAAGTTGTAATAAAAAGTTAGCGGTATCTGCACCCCATCTATCGACATTTCAACTCTGGAATATCCGATGCCCGTTGTGAATCGCTTTTCCATTTTGGCAATGTACTCGTCGGTAATGCCGTTTCGTCGGCCATCAGAGCGTGTTGCGTCTTTGGCGGCATAAGATGGGGGAATCTCTTTCAACGGAACTTCGGGCGAGAAAACGAGTAGCTTATCGCCTTCCATCACTTCTGTTCGCACGTCTAAGGCTTTACCGTCATTCTGCCCAACAACAGAAAACTTATTATCTTTCAATAGCTCGTCGGGGTCTATGGGCTGCCCATTTTCATCTTGTACCTGCACGTAGACTTTGTTTTCCACCACAAAGGTGGAATCGTCTGCATCGTTGTTCGAGCCACAAGCCACAACGAATAGGGCAGCCAACGCTGCGAGCAAGCGTATTCGCAAATGTTTCATCGTATGTTGTTAGTATTCAAATTTGTGAGTTCGTAAGTTGATGGAGGCATGGGTTTGCCAGCCTTCAATGTTACTCCTTGCTGCTAAACACAAGCACTTTGGATTGAACGTTAACGCCATCGGCTTAGCCAAAAGGGTGTATACACACCACTTTACTCTACCGAATAGCCTTGATCTTGCTTGCGCAAAACAATTTTGAAATGCTTATTATGCAGGTAAGGGTCTATCGTTTTACCCTGATACTCCACAGATTTTACAGCAATACTCGTTCCTCCCAACATTTTTT
>CAUPVH010000158.1:0-4990 GCA_963514635.1 uncultured Prevotella sp.
CAACCACTAAGGCCAAGTACAGCCAATAGCGGAAAGGAACTAACGAAAGCAGGGAACGAAACTTACTCATTGCCACCCCTCCTTTCTGTATTGCCAAGTAAAAGGCGAGTGATGTCGCCGTAATTAAAGTCCTTACGGAAGTTCACCGTTATGTTTTCTTCTTTAAATCCCATCTGCGCCACCATCGGGATGATAACATTGGCGGCGTTTTGTCGTGCCTGTTCCATCACATTCAGTTGCGGGATAGACTTCACAATCGACTCTCGGCCCTGCCTTTCGTAGGCCGTGAGCTCGGCATCGGTGAAGTTAGAGCGCGCAAAATCCACATATCGCTTAATGCCTTTGTTGTCTATGCGCGTGCCTGTGAGTTCCACTTGTGGGTCAGGAAGTGTTATTTCAATGCGGTCGCCGCGTCTGCGTACATTGTCTTCGCCAAACTTTCCGAAGTCTACATACGCCTTCAAGGTGGCCTCCATAGGTATGGCCACCTGCCTTTTGCTTAGTGGCAGGTTGATGTTGAACTTGTTACCAAGGAACGAGCCCTTAATTGTTTTCTCGTCGTTGTGCGTGATAATCTTATGAACGCGTATCTCGGTGGTGTATAGTCGCGAACATTTTTTCAGTTGTGTCACCATCATCGGCACCGTGTCCACAGTTTCTTGAGCCGGTTCGGTCTTATCACCCGAACAGCCCAAGACTATAAAAGCCAGTGCCAAAGCCATTAAAATAGTTCTGTACATGCGTCTGAATGTGTTACGTATGCTGCAAAGATAGTAAATAATGCGCACATCGTTTCGTTTTTTACACTAATTCTTCTTATCTTTGCGCGGTAAAAAACCTATAAGTAAATGAAACAACATCTTTTGGCCCTCGTTACCATGAGCGTGGCCATCTGCCTGTCTTCGTGTGGAGGCAAAAAAGAAAAGACCGACATCGTCGCGCGCAAGCCCATCGTTGTGCGCGCCACTGAAACGCGTGCTATGGGCGACCATAGCGAAAGCAGAAAGGTAGAATGGATTGGGGCAAGCTACACCATCGACACCCAATTTAAGGCCGACAAGTCGCTACCCCTCATCAACGACGGCGAACAAAAGTATTACGACAACCGCGCCACGGTGAAAATACTGCGCAAAGACGGCACGGTATTCTTCAACCGCACGTTCTCCAAGGCCGACTTCATCAACCAAATTGACGCCAGCTACAAAGGTGGTGCACTGCTTGGCGTGGTGTACGACAAGTGCGACAACGACTACTTGTACTTCGCTGCCAGTGTTGGGTCGCCCGATAAGTCGAGCGACGAGTACGTTCCACTCGTAGTTAAGGTTTCGAGGTTTGGCGAAGTGAGCATCAAAAAGGATGCCACGCTAGACACGCAAAGCGAAATGGGCAACAGCAACACGGCCGAAGAAGAGGAGGAAGGGGTATAGACGGGCGCATTGCCAATGTGCAAATGCTGAACACCTTTTATTTTTTATCGCCCAACAAAGATTGAAAGAAACATGGTTATGCCTAACATAACGAATGTTTCTTCAAATGTTTTTGTCTGCCCATAAACCACCAACGCTTTGCAAGAAGAACCTAGCTGCAAGACAGGAGAACGCCAATAAAATGCTCTTTTGATAGCACCTGCCATGTTGCCTCTAAGAGGTAACGACAGTACCAGTTATTGGTGATGGGACAGAAAGACTGCAATGAAGGCGCAAAGTCTCAACAAAGCCCTTCTCAAAGCCTAGCAAACAGACCGAATGGTTTTTGAGAAAAAGCTCGTTAAGAATATTAAACATGCCATGTTTGCGGCTATAATCGATAAGATATGGATGAACGATAATAAAACAAAATGACAGGTATATGCCAGATAAAAGCAGAAAGAAAGTGAAGAGCGATATAAGGAACAACAATTGAACCTTAGCGGGGATTTGTTAGAACATACCGTACTTAATTTCAATATTTAATTTCCCGGTGTTTACTCCTTTTACTCCAAGGAATCTCATCAATAAGCGAATCGTTCTTAAAGACCCGAATTTGGGCAATGTTTTCTTTCTTAGCTAAGGTAGTATCCCATTCTTCAAACTCGTCAAACAATTTTATATGCTTGAATTCTGCGGGTGCTAACTCAATGGTTAACGAATCAGAAGGATAGTCAACCCTTATTGCGCGAGGCTTTCCCGGTTTTCCTGCGACCACCATTAAGTTGGAATAAAAGCGATGATAGAATAGAAAAAAGCCAACGGTTTTTCCAATAAACTCCCCATATTTACCTTGTTTGTGTACAGGATTGTAAGCAATTGGCTGCAAAGTCATCGTTATTGTATCAAGGCAAAGTTTCAATTCGGTAGGACTAACCACACGAACCTTCCACGCAGTTTCACCAAGAACCAGTGTCGTATCGTTTTCAAGTCTCCAACGTTCTGTCCAAAACTGGCACCGCTCAACATGCTTATGTAAGCTGTCTTGCGGATCTTGGTCTAAGATTTTCCATGTCCCGTCTTTATTAAAATAGAAACATAAATGCCATCTTTCATCATTATCAAAATCTACATACCAAACCCGATGCTCGTCTCCATAGAGAATATCGGGAAGTTTATCTCGCCCGTCTGCACATGAAACCATAAACCCTCCAACAAGAGTAAAAGCCATTAACATTGTTGTAACCCTCATTGCTCGCATTAAAACTTTGCCGTCCATATATTTTAGAAAAGTTTGGTGGTACACAATTTCTAGTTTCTCGCTGGTCAAGAGAATATTAAGTAACATCTTCTTCATTCTAATTCAGATCCTTTTCTTATTTATTTGTGTCGCCTGTTTTCAGTTTGTCGTAAACCTTACAGGGAAAAGAGCCAGTATGGGAGTATCTCCTTCAAGGCCACTAATGTCGCTTTCCGCATCACGAACCGCCCTCAACAACATCTCTTTATATTCTTTTGGCAATACGTCCGTCAGCCTTAACTCCGCTATATTCAATTTGGGAACAGCCAATAAAAGGACTATTCCCCGTACGTTTGCAGTTAGTATAGTCAAAACGTATTTTATCCAAAACTTTATCTGCCAAAGTTGATACCCATTGCGTATCCACACACCATGTGGCATTCTCAACTTTCTGCCCACTTCGAGTAAGATAACAACACCTAACAACCTCTCCATCTTTCCTCCAAACTTGCTTATAAGCAATGCCTTCTATGTCATACAACACCTCTGTTTCTAACTTACTAGATTGCAACCCTGCCCTATTCTGTCCCCATAAAACAACAGGGACAAGGCTTAGAAAGATGCAAATACACAAGAATAACCTTTTCATACCATCACCTCACTTTCTATATATAAACATACTCATTATGCACATTTTATCCGTATTGAACAACGTTACAGCTCATTTCCCCTACTTTGCCGTTGAACTCTCCTTACTTATCGCTTGTCGTTTCTGTTGCAATTCGCGGCGAAGCCTTACGCCCCACCTTTCTAGTGTTAAGAACATGCAAGGAAAAGAAAGGTTCATATCGAACGTTTCCTTTGTCACAATGTCCACTGAGGGTTTATAAGGGATGCTCTTAACAAACGCCAAGAAAGCGGCATAAAAGCCAGCATAGGTGGCAGAATCAGGCGGCAAACGACTATACTTGGCCATAACCACTTTGCCTTCCTTACTCACTGTTATACTGATTTCTGCGTTCATTGTGTCAGGACACGCATTCATGGCATGGTAAACTCCACATATCGAGTCTATCTTTCTATACAGAGTGTCGGTCTGCATCCCTATTTCTGCCGTCCTCATGTTAAATGGATTCAATGCAGGCTTTAATGGAAAAGACTGGTCTTTGCTTTTTATGTATATAGTTCGCCCACGTACTCCTTTCCTCTTTACAATCAATGTGTCCTCCGTCAGTTTCAAAATCTTCCCTTTCCAATCAAGCTCCGCCGGGTAACGGCTACTATAACGAAACACTTTTAATGTTCTTCGCTGGTCAACTGAAAAGAAGGTAGACAACCACATGCACGCTCGGGTTACATACTCTCGATGTCTCCCCTCATCGTATTCCATATATTCAAGACCCTGTTTCTGTAAAGCCACGCCCCGTCTACCACTTTTGTAATCCCAATACTTAATGCTGTCGGCCGTTAGGAGTGAGATATACCCAGCCACTTTCTGCCCACGGCTTTGTTTATTAACCTTACTCTGTCCCCACAAATCAATGGGAATAAGGCTTAGAAAGATGCAAATACACAAGAATAAGCTTTTCATACGCAATGTATTATAATTGTTTTCCGGTCATTTTCTATATTCTCGCCCATTATCACTTACAAGGCAATACAACACACTTCTCTCCTCGGTCCGTTGAACTTCCCCTTTCGTTTATTTACCTTGTGTGCAATATTAACCTTGTTGTATTAAGTCTTTCGTGCACAATTTTGCGAGACTTTTGTTTTAGGTAAGAGATAACGCACAATGATTTTGAAGAAACAAATTCCAACCATTGCTCCAATAAACGTGACAAAGAAGAAGTTAAAATAAGGTTGGTTCAGGATGGTATCCCGTGTCAGACGATTGCTCAAACAACAGCTCAAACACCTTTCCCCTATCGCACTTACCAGCATCATAGTCACATTCATTACCTATAACACAAGGAACAACTATAAGATAGTTAACTAAATGTGAAATAAGTATAGCACCACCTATTACTATATTAAACGCCAAAAATCTTTTCATACGCGATATTGCAAATTAAACTAGGCCTCTTTAATTACACGTTCAACAAATTGTGCTTTTAACATGGAGTTCTTAATTTATGCTTGCCATTGACTAAAAGACTAGACGCACATTCTATCAATCTTACTCATAGAGCAACATTTCCACATTGAAATAAGCAGGTCTGTCATAGGTTTTATGATTTATTTCTTTAACTTCATGAGATAACAAATTGGTTAGTCAGTAATTTTTAGGCTATGTGTTTCTGAGTCCTTGCGCTTGCAAGGTTGTAAGTAGATGGTATATTGC
>CAUPVH010000159.1:0-4986 GCA_963514635.1 uncultured Prevotella sp.
AGCCAGCATCACCACCAAAAGGGCGAAGGCGGCGATGGCCAAGCCCAGCTTTACCCACGGGCGGTAAGTGGAAACGTCGGGCATAAGGTCGTTAAGCAGCTCGGGATCTCCAAATGCTTTGAGCTGCCTTCTTTTTTTTCGGTGTCCCAAGAGGGCTACCAGCACCAATACAGGCACTAGTAGTAGCAACCATAGGTATATAGGGTCTTCGAATCTAAACATTTCTTTTTCCGATTAAATGGTTTTTGTCAGGTGACGGGTTGACGATTTTACAAGTTGTCCTGGCGTTAAGCGAAGCCATTTTTTCACCTTTTCACCTTTTCACTCTTTCACCTTTCTTTTACGGTATTCGCCTTAGCACGGTTGTGCGCAGCAATATCTCGGCAAGCAGTGTGATGAGAGCCAAGACGGCGAAGGGTTGGTAGGCCTCGTAGAGCTTAGAGAACTTCTTCACGCTCATTTTCGACTTCTCCAACTTGTCGATGTCCTTGTAAATCTGTTTCAACTCTTGGTTGTTCGTTGCGCGATAGAAGTTTCCGTCGGTGCTGGCTGCAATGTCTTTCAATACCTTGGTGTCTATTTCCACAGGCATGTTTACATATTGCACGCCGCCAGCCACGGGCATAGGATAACGCGCCACCTTGTTCGTTCCCACACCAATGGTGTACACCCTTATGCCTAGACTTTTGGCGATGTTGGCACTAGTCATCGGCGAGAGGTCGCCCATGTTGTTCGAACCGTCGGTAAGCAATATCACCACCTTGCTTTTGGCCTTGCTGTCTTTAAGTCGCGACACGGCGTTGGCCAGTCCCATGCCAATTGCCGTACCGTCTTGGATGAGCCCTTTGGCTGCGATGTCGGTCCTAACGGTTTGCAGCATGTTGAGCAGCGATGTGTGGTCGGTTGTCATAGGGCACTGCGTGAACGCCTCACCTGCAAAGATGGTGAGCCCGATGTTGTCGTTTGGCCTGTCGGCAATAAACTCTGCGGCCACGTCTTTGGCCGCCTCCATGCGGTTAGGCGTGAGGTCTTCGGCCAGCATCGACGTAGAAACGTCCATCGCCAGCATGATGTCGATTCCCTCTACTTGCTTGTTGCCCCACGACGTGTGCGTTTGTGGCCTGGCCAAGATGATGACGGCCAGCGCAAATGTGGCGCACCTAAGCAGAACGGGCAGGTTCATCAGTCGCATTCGCCAGCTTTTGGGAGCGTAGCGGTATGCTCTGGTGTCGCTCATGCGCAAGGTGGGTTCGCCCCTTTTCTTATAGATGAAGTACCAAAATATATAAGGTACTAGGAGCGCAAGCAGCAGGAAATATTCTTTGTTTGCAAATTCCATATTGGTATTTATCCTTGAAGGTTTGTTAACCCAGCACGTCGTAGAGGCTATACACGATGTAGACCATGATGGCCGCCACGCAGATGGCGATGGTCCATATCACCGTTTTAAGTGCCACACGCGTTTGTTTGGTTCGCTTGTCGGCCTCGGTGAGTTCGGGTACGATGCGTTCCGTGTCGGGTTGGTTTTCAATCTTGGTCTTGTCGATGAACTGGATAGCGTTCACCAAGTTGAGGTCGTTCTCGTTAATCAGCGTGGCGTATTTGGCGAATTTCACCAAGTCGGCTGTTTGGAAAATCTCTTTCAGCTCGTTCATCATTTCCTGATTGCCGTTGGCGTTCAGGTGTTCGATAATTTCGGCACTGGTCATTTCCATGGCGTTAAAGCCAAAACGTTCGTTGATATATTGCCTTAGCGCGTCGGTTAGTTGGGTGTAATACTCCTTTTGGTTTTCCGATGCGGTCATCTTCTCGGCTTTTATGCGCTCGATGGCCGTCATGGCCTTTTGATGGGGCAGTATTTTCTTCACAATACGTATGCGCGTGATAACAGGCTTGTTTTGTTTGAGCCTCACAAGGAGATAAACGCCTAGTGCGGCAAGCAACAACATCAGCACACTAAGGTAGAACATGGACGCCCAAGGCTCTTCTGTCCACGAGAAAGGGTTGTTTTGCACGTCTTTCGGTGGGAAGAATTGGTTGGGGTGAAGTGTGTCTACGTCCATCGTAACCACTTTAAGTGCCAGGATGTTAGCCTCGTATTCCTTGTTGTTCACCTTTACTTTCAGTCCAGGCAGCGAGTATAGTTTCTCGTCGAACGAGGTGAGCGTATAGCTTTTCGTGGTTTTTTGCAGGCCATTGTCTAGCTCGGTGGTTTCCTCCTCGCTGGCTTGCAACACCTCAATGCCTGGCACCATTTCTTGCGAGGGCGTGAAATTAGGAAACACCACGGTTTGTCCCTTCGGTGCCGTTACGCTTAGGCGCAGTGCCGTTTGCTGTCCGATGTAGATGGCGAACGAGTCTATTTTCTGTTCAACGGACACCTGAGCCTTGGCTGCCACAGCCAAGAGCGCGACAATAAGCAGCGTTATGTGTCGTTTAATCATCTGTTTTGTCCCCTTTGCATAAATAAAAGCATCATTGCCTTAACATAATCTTCGTTGGTGGCCACCGACACCCAGTCTACGTTGCTTTGCGCGAACGTGGTTTTAAGGGTGTTCATTCTTTCGAGCCAATATTCGGTATGTGCGCGCCTGAGCTTGGCGCTAGCCGTGTCGATGAACATTTCGTGCCCAGTTTCGGCATCCTTCACCTTCATCAGCCCCACGTTGGGTAGGGTTTTGGCGCGTTGGTCGTACACCTGAATAGCCACAACGTCGTGTTTAGAGTTGGCTATTTGCAGTTCTTTTTGGAAACTGTTTTCGGCGTAGAAGTCGCTCACCACGAATGCGATGCACCTGCGTTTCATCACCCTTGTGAGATATTCGATGGCCGCGGCAACGTTTGTTCGTTTGCTTTCGGGCTTAAAGTCGAGCATCTCGTGGATGATGTACAGTATGTGTTTACGTCCCTTTTTGGGTGGGATGTATTTCTCAATGCGGTCGGAAAAGAAGATGACGCCAATCTTGTCGTTGTTTTGTATGGCACTGAAAGCCAAGATGGCGGCCATCTCTGTGGCCATTTCGCGTTTGGTGCGTTGCGTTGTTCCGAAGTCTAACGAGCCGCTCACGTCGATGAGTAGCATCACGGTGAGTTCGCGTTCTTCTTCGAACACCTTGACGAAAGGTCGGCGAAAGCGTGCCGTTACGTTCCAGTCGATGTCGCGCACGTCGTCGCCAAACTGATATTCGCGCACCTCCGAGAAGGCCATGCCTCGTCCCTTGAAGGCCGAGTGGTATTGTCCCGCGAAGATATTACTGCTTAGCCCGCGGGTTTTTATTTCAATTTTCCGTACCTGTTTAAACAGTTCGAGCGCATCCATTAAGGCACCTCCACCTTATTAATAATCTTGCTGACGATTTCTTCGCTGGTTACGTTGCTGGCCTCGGCCTCGTAGGATAGGCCGATGCGGTGTATCATCACATCGTGAACCACAGCGCGTACGTCTTCGGGTACAACATAGCCGCGATGCTTGATAAAGGCGTAAGCCCTGGCGGCCTTGGCGAGGTTGATACTTGCACGTGGCGAACCGCCGTAGTTGATGAGCGGTTTGAGGTCGGCAAGCTGATAGCGTTCGGGAAAGCGCGATGCGAAAACGATATCGGCAATGTATTGCTCTATCTTTTCGTCGATATACACTTGGTTAACCACTCCGCGCGCCTTCATGATGTCGCTGGCCGTGGTTACGGGCAACACCTGTGGCAGTCCGCCGTGTATGTTTTCGCGTATGATGAGCTTTTCTTCTTCCAGTGTGGGGTAGTCTATCACCACTTTAAGCATAAAGCGGTCTACCTGTGCCTCGGGCAGTTGGTAGGTTCCTTCTTGCTCGATGGGGTTTTGTGTGGCCATCACGAGGAAGGGCTTTGGCAAGGGGAAGGTTTTTTCGCCGATGGTTACCTGATGTTCCTGCATGGCTTCGAGCAGTGCGCTTTGCACCTTGGCGGGCGCACGGTTAATTTCGTCGGCCAGCACGAAGTTGGCAAACACGGGTCCTTTCTTCACTTGGAAGTTCTCTTCCTTTTGCGAGTACACGAGCGTACCGATAACGTCGGCAGGCAAGAGGTCGGGTGTAAATTGTATACGGCTGTAATCGGCGTCTACAAGTTGCGCCAGAGTTTTAATTGCAAGTGTCTTTGCCAGTCCTGGAACACCTTCCAAGAGGATGTGTCCGTCGCTGAGCAATGAGATGAGCAACGAGTCGATAAGGTGTTTTTGCCCCACGATAACGCGGTTCATTCCTGTTGTCAGGTTGGTGATAAATGCGCTTTGTTGCTCGATAAGTTGGTTTAATTCACGGATGTCTAAAGATTCTGCCATAATGTATTACTTTTCTAAAGTATTAATTTATGGCAAAAGTACAACTTTAATAACAGATTTCATCATGTTGGCATCTAAATAATATTAAATATCGCGTGGTTTTTGCATAAGTCAATCGCAATTGTGGACAATTCTGCCATTTTTTCGTACAAATAGTATTGTTGGAAGTGTTAAACGAAAGACTGATTTAAGCGGGCGATTAGTTTTGTAATTAAGATTGAGGGGGAAGATTGATGTTGTAAACTTTATGGTATAAATTTTAACATTATGAGTGGCTTGTAATTCACCAAACGTTCACTCGGGCGCAAATAATCAATTCTCGCGAGCGTTCTTTTTGTGCAAAATGGCGGTTGGCAATAAGCACTGGCAAAGCCTTTGATATTGCATAAAATTGCAACTATAACCTGAAAGTGTGCTGTTTGCAGCAAAAAACGCCGCAATTTGGTGCAAAACGCAGTGTAATTTGGTGCAAAACGCATTGCAATTTGGTGCTAAATGCAGTGTGATTTGGTGCAAAATACAGTGCAATTTGCTGCAAAACGCAGTGCGATTTGCTGCTAAATGTAGGGCTAAACGCATAATAATGCGCTGGGTGTTGCGGCTTAATGTATTTTTATTAGATAGAAAACTTGTGCCAAACATGTGTAAAAGTAGCTTTAAAGGTGCTTTTTT
>CAUPVH010000160.1:0-4973 GCA_963514635.1 uncultured Prevotella sp.
TCTTCTTCAACAATCGGTTGGAAACGGTGCAACTGCAAGAAACCATTGCAAGCAAGCGTCAAACGATGGCTGCCGACGACGAAATTGTTGCGCTTAGACAGAGCGTTAGGCGAGCTGCCGAGGCCAAACTGGCGCACGGCATCATCGACACCGACCGACTGTTGCAAGAGATAACGCGCGAAAACAACGCGAAAATAAATCGCTCCACACACGAAGTGGAGATGTTACAGGGGATATATAACTTGAAGTATGTGAAGGGAATGAACTGAATTGAGGAGTTAAGGAGTTAAGAAGTTAAGGAGTTAAGCCAAATGCAGAGGTGGCGTTAGTCATTGTTTCATTTCTTCAATCTCTCATAATTTAGACGTAGAAACGCGACTAAACGAGACGTTATCCATTGTTTCACTTCTTCAATCTCTCACCTTTCCACTCTTAGAAGTTAAGTCAATAAATTTTGAATGGCATTGCAAGCACTCCTAACAACTTCAATTTTGCAGTTCACCAACAAGGCATTTCACTCCCCTCTCCCCTTGGAGAGGGGCTGGGGGTGAGGCCGAAACAACACAATTAACATGAAACATCCATCAATAACCATCGCCGCACTTGCGCTATTAATCGCTGCTTGCGGCGGAAACGAGAAAGAATACGATGCCACGGGCATCTTCGAGGCAACCGAAGTTACGATTTCGGCCGAAGGAACAGGGCGACTGATGGCCTTCGACATTAGCGAAGGCTCAACGCTTACGGCAGGACAGCAGGTAGGACTCATCGATACCGTGCAGTTACAATTAAAGGCTAGGCAGGTGGGAGCCACACGCGAAGTCTTCGCTAACCAACGTCCCGACATCCAAGCACAGATTGCCGTCACCAAACAACAAATCAGCAAGGCCCTTGTTGAGCAACGTCGCACACAAGCCTTGCTGAAAGAAGGTGCTGCCACCAGCAAGCAACTAGACGACGCCGAAAACGCCGTGGCCGTGCTGCAAAAACAATTGCAGGGACAACTGTCGCTGCTGCAAAACAGCACGCGCAGCCTTAACAGCCAGATGAGCGGTGCCGACATTCAACGCTACGAGGTGATGAACCAATTGGAAAAGTGCCACATCAAGTCGCCAATAACGGGTACGGTATTGGAGAAATACGCCGAACAAGGCGAGTTTACCAGCATCGGCCGACCGCTTTTCAAAGTGGCCGACATCCGTAACATGACCCTCCGCGCTTACGTTACATCCACCCAACTGGCCAAAGTGCGCGTGGGACAACGCGTAAAGGTGTTCGCCGACTATGGCGACGACACCCGACACGCCTACGAAGGTACCGTTACATGGATTTCGCCAAAGGCCGAATTTACACCCAAAAGCATTCTTACCGACGACGAAAGGGCCGACCAAGTGTACGCCGTAAAGGTCAGTGTAAAGAACAATGGCTACATCAAGATAGGCATGTATGGAGAAGTGAAGTTATGAACGCCATCGAAGTAAACAACATCTGCAAAAGCTACGGCGAGGTACAAGCCTTAAAAGACTTCTCGTTTAGCGTGGCCAAAGGGTCGTTACACGGACTTATCGGCCCCGACGGAACAGGCAAAACCTCGATGTTTCGCATCCTTGCCACCTTGGTTTTGCCCGACAGCGGCACGGCATCGGTAGATGGTTTCGACGTGGTAAGCGGGCTAAAACGCATTCGGCAGCGCGTGGGCTACATGCCGGGGCGGTTCAGTTTGTATCAAGACCTCACCGTTGAAGAGAACTTACGCTTCTTCGCCACCCTCTTCGGCACAACCATTGAGGCGGGTTATCACAACGTTAAGGACATATATGGCCAGATAGAACCCTTTAAACGGCGGCGCGCCGGTGCGCTGTCAGGCGGTATGAAGCAGAAACTGGCCCTTAGTTGCGCACTTATTCACCAACCCAGCGTGCTGCTATTAGACGAACCAACCACAGGTGTCGACCCCGTTTCGCGCACCGAGTTTTGGGATATGCTTGCCCGATTGAAACAACAAGGCATCACCATCCTTGTTTCTACGCCCTACCAAGAGGAGATAAAACGGTGCGACGAGATTACCACGCCACCCCTGCCACAATCTCTCCACACGCCACCCACACACCCCTTATATATTAATAAGGTGTGCGAGTCAACGCCAACTCCCACCACCGACAACGCCACACGCAACCTGAGCCAAGCCGAAACCATTATCCACGTGAGCCACTTGGTAAAAACCTTCGGCACATTTAATGCCGTAGACGACATTTCGTTCGATGTTCGTAAGGGCGAAATATTCGGTTTTCTCGGTGCCAATGGTGCAGGCAAAACCACTGCCATGCGCATTCTCTCAGGCCTTAGTCAGCCTTCGGGCGGCAAGGCTACCGTTGCAGGACTAGACGTTAGCACACAACACGAGGCCATCAAACGGCGCATCGGCTACATGAGTCAGCGTTTCTCACTCTACGAAGACCTCACCGTAACAGAGAACATCCGCCTCTTTGGCGGCATCTACGGCATGAGTTCGGCCGACATCAAACGCAAAACCGAACAGCTGCTCAACCAACTGACGTTGCAAAACGAGGCCAACCGACTAGTAAAGACCCTCCCCTTGGGCTTTAAACAAAAGCTAGCCTTCTCGGTAAGCATACTGCATCGGCCCGAAGTTGTGTTCTTAGATGAACCCACGGGCGGCGTAGACGGCAACACCCGACGCCAGTTTTGGGAACTGATTTACGAGGCGGCGCAGGGTGGCATCACCGTATTCGTAACCACACACTATATGGACGAGGCCGAATATTGCGACCGATTGTCTATCATGGTGGATGGAAAGATACGCGCATTAGACACGCCCGAACAGCTGAAACGCCAATACGCAAAAGACAATTTGGGCGAGGTGTTCACCCTCCTTGCCCGCAATGCAGAAAGGAGTGAATGATGAAAACCTTCTTTTCATTCGTCAACAAGGAGGTGCGGCACATCCTACGCGACCGCCGCACCATGCTCATACTCTTCGGCATGCCGCTGGTGATGATGTTGCTCTTTGGCTTTGCCATCTCTACCGATGTGCGAAACGTTCGCCTAGTGGTTGTAACCACGCCGTGGGACAATGCCGCGCAGCAGATTGTAGAGCGGCTCGACGCCTCCGAATACTTCGTTCACACCTACAACGCCCCCACAGTTGAGAAGGCCAAACAGCTTATTCGCGACCAAAAAGCCGACCTCGCCGTGGCCTTCTCGCCCCGTTTTGCCGACCATCGTTACGATGGCGGCGCGCGCATACAGCTTATTACCGATGGCACCGACCCCAACATGTCTAACTTGCAAGCCGCCTACGCCTCGCAAATCATTGTCCAAACCCTGCAACAGGGTAGCAAAGTAAGCATCGGCAGCACGCCAATGGTAAGCACCCGACTGCTATACAACCCGCAACTGAAAAGTGCTTACAACTTTGTTCCGGGCATCATGGGCATGTTGCTCTTGCTTATCTGCGCCATGATGACCTCGGTAAGCATCGTTCGCGAGAAAGAACGTGGCACGATGGAGGTGCTTCTCGTGTCGCCAGCGCGCCCCTTACTGATGCTTATCGCCAAGGCCGTGCCCTATTTTCTCTTGTCTATTGCCATCTTGTGCATCATCTTAGGCATCTCACATTTCATTTTGGGCGTGCCGCTTTCGGGCAATCTGTCCGCCATTTTCGCACTCAGCCTGCTCTACATCTTCCTAGCCTTGTGCATAGGTCTGCTCATCAGCGTGTTGGCCAGCACCCAACTGCAAGCCCTGCTCATATCGGGTATGGTGATGTTGATGCCCAGCATGCTGCTATCGGGCATGATATATCCCATCGAAAGCATGCCACAGGTGCTGCAATGGCTAACATGTATCATTCCCGCACGATGGTTCATCGCCGCCATTCGCAAGCTAATGATTATGGGCGTGGGGCTAGATATGGTGATAAAAGAACTGATGATACTCGCTGCAATGGCAGCGTTGATACTTGGTATAGCATTGAAGAAGTTTAATATTAGGCTTGAATAGTCGAGGAGTTAAAGAAGTTAAGGAGTTAAGCCGTATGTCCTGTTGCAGAGTGGCTAACACTCTTGTTGCTTGTTAACGTATTTAAAGAGATGAAGGGTGCAGAACAGCTGGGGGCTGCCTACAAGTTAAAGAATGTAGTAGCCATGCTATTGGCTTAACTCCTTAACTCCTTAACTCCTTAACTCCTAACTCCTAACTCCATAACTCCTTTAACTCCATTAACTCCTTAACTATGTTCAAATCTCTCCTACAAAAAGAATGGCTACAGATACGCCGCACCCCTTTCGTTATGCGGCTCGTGGTGCTCTTTCCCATCTTAATCATGGGCATTGCCCCTTGGATTACCACGATGGAAGTGCGCAACATAACGGTGAGCATCGTAGATAACGACCGCTCAACCCTATCGCGCCAAATCGTTAGCAAGGTAGAACACTCCACCTATTTCCACTTCAACGGCATGGCCTCATCGTATAAAGAGGCCTTGGCAAGCGTGGAAAGGGGACAGACAGACGTGGTGATGGTTATCCCACAGCACTTTGAACGAGAACTAACGCTGGGTAAAAGTCCGCAAGTGTTCGTTGCCGCCAACGCCACAAATGGCACCAAGGGCGGCTTGGGCAGCGTCTACCTAGCCAACATCGTTACAAGCACAAGCCTAAACAACCGCCCCCTCCCCCCCCCCCGACAACAAACCATACCCTCAAACCCCCTATACAACCGCCACGAGAGCTATAAGGTGAACATGATTCCGGCACTTATGGCTATGGTGATGATCATGGTTTGCGGCTTTCTGCCCGCACTTAACATCGTAGGCGAGAAAGAGGCAGGCACCATCGAACAGATAAACGTAACGCCCGTGGGCAAAGCGCAGTTTATTTTGGCCAAACTCATACCCTATTGGGTCTTTGGTTTCGTCATCTATACCCTTTGTTTGCTGCTTGCATGGGCCA
>CAUPVH010000161.1:0-4955 GCA_963514635.1 uncultured Prevotella sp.
AAGCTCATGAACTCGTCATCTCATAAACTCATGAACACATGAACAAATCCATTATAACCAGAGGACGAGCCTTGAACAGCGTATTGGCGTTGGGTGGTTTCGTACTTGTTTCATTATTGGTCATCGTATGGTTTCTGCCGCGCAACAACACGCCGCAGATGCGTTACGATGTGGGCAAGCCGTGGATGTATGGGTCGCTCATTGCCAAGTTCGACTTCCCCATTTATAAGAGCGACCAAGTGATACAGCAAGAGCGCGACTCGCTGTTGGGGCTTTTCCAGCCATACTATCATTACGACAGAAGTATGGAAAAGCGGCAATTGGCAAAACTGCAAGCCGACTACCCAAAAGGAATACCGGGGATGCCCGTGACGTTGATGCGAACACTCTACGATAGGTTGCACCGACTTTATCAGGCTGGCATCATTGGCACGCCCCAATATAACAGTATAGCCAAAGATTCGAGCAGTATGGTGCGCGTTATCATGGGTAAAAGCGTGCAAAGCATGCAGGTGGGCTGTATATATAGCACGATGAAAGCCTACGAACAGTTGCTGAACGACGAGGTGCTGTCGGAGGATCGCTCGGCTTTGCAACAGGCAGACGTTGTTGGTTACCTGCATCCGAACATGACATACGACAAGGAACGTAGCACAACAGAACTAAATGAGCTGCTGGCAACCGTGCCTTTGGCAAGCGGCATGGTGCTTTCGGGGCAGAAAATAATAGACCGGGGCGAGATTGTTAACGAACATACGTACCGCGTTCTGGCCTCTATGGAGAAAGAAGTGGCGCGCCGCAACGTGTCGAAGGGCGAGATAAAGAACACTGTCATTGGCCAAATCCTTTATGTGCTGCTGCTGTTGGGGCTCTTCACGTGCTTCTTGGTGATGTTCCGTCCGCAGTATTTAGAAAAAGCCCGCTCGGTGGTGATGCTTTACGTGATGATAACCCTCTACCCCGTAATGGTGTCGCTCTTTATGGAACACAGCTTGCTAAGCGTCTACATCATCCCGTTTGCCATCGGGCCGATGTTCATTCGCGTGTTCATGGATTCGCGAACAGCCTTCACCACCCATGTGGTAACGATGCTTATCTGTGCAGTTGCGGTGAAGTATCAATTCGAGTTTCTTCTGCTTCAACTCATCGGTGGACTGGTGGCCATCTATTCTTTGAGCGACCTTTCGGGTAGGGCACAGCTGTTCAAGTGCGCACTATTCGTTACCGTTGCCTACTTCGTGGTGTTCTTTACCCTTCAATTGATGCAGACTGGCGACATCGCCCACTTTGAAACAAGCATGTATAGCCACTTCGTGGCCAATGGTGTGCTGCTGTTGTTGGCCTATCCGTTGATGTATGTCATCGAACGCACGTTTGGTTTTACGTCTAGTGTGACCCTCTTCGAACTCTCCAACACCAATAAAGGCTTGCTCCGAAAGATGAGCGAGGTGGCGCCGGGCACGTTTCAACATTCTATAACCGTAGCCAACCTCGCTGCCGAGATTGCCAACCGCATCGGGGCAGACAGCTTGCTGGTGCGTACCGGTGGACTTTATCACGACATCGGGAAGATGAAAGCCCCCGTTTTCTTCACCGAAAACCAAGTGGGCGTGAACCCGCACAAGGGCCTTCCCTATAAAGAAAGCGCGCGTATCATCATCAGTCACGTAACCGAAGGGGTGAAAATGGCCGAGAAAGCCAACCTGCCCACCTTTATTCGCGAGTTTATCCTCACCCATCATGGGGCGGGAATGGCAAAGTACTTCTATATTAACTACAAGAACGAGCATCCCGATGAGGAGGTAGACGTTAGCGACTTCTCTTATCCCGGACCAGACCCATTTACACGCGAACAAGCGATATTGATGATGGCCGACACTGTTGAGGCCGCCTCGCGCTCGCTGCCCGAGTACACGGAAGAAAGCATTAAGGGACTGATAAATCGTTTGGTGGACAACCAACTAGAAGAAGGACACTTTAAGGAGTGCCCCATAACATTCCGCGATATAGCCTTGGCAAAGGCTGTTATGCTGGAAAGATTAAAGAGCATTTACCATACGCGAATATCCTATCCGGAGCTTAAGCAGGGATAACAACTGCCGATTAGCAACCTGATGTCAGCACCATCTCTATTGCAGAAACGTGCGTGATACGTCCTTTGTCCTGAAGAATAGGTTGGCTAATGCCACTATGGCCGATAGCAAGAACGTATATGTAGGGCTGCGCAAATGGCTGATAACGTGTAACAACCAAGGGATTTAGTAAAAATTATCGTAATAATAGCATTAAGTTTGGTTAAAAACTGCAAGTAAATGGTGATAATTCGACCAAATTTACTAACTTTGTAACCAACAATATTAACAACTGTTTAATATGCGCTCATTCAAAAAGGCCAGTTCGGCCGCTGTTTTGGCAATGTGTTGCCAGTCGATGTTCGCTGGCGGATTGCTTACGAACACCAATCAAAACATTGCCTTTAACCGAAACTTCGCGCGCGATGGCGTGATTGCCATCGACGGAGTTTACAGCAACCCTGCTGGTGTTGCCTTCCTAGAAAAGGGGTGGCACCTGTCTTTCAACTTCCAAAATGCCTATCAGGCCCGTACCATTCAAAGTGGAATGACGGTTGAGGCAGCCAAGCTTACCCCTTTCTATCATCCCCTTTCTTTGAACGGGGGCGATGCCGAAGGCACAAAGAAGTATGTTGGAAAAGCTTCTGTGCCCATCTTGCCCTCGTTTCAAGGCGCATACGTCGGCGATAAGTGGAGCTTTCAGTTGGGGATAGGCCTTATTGGTGGTGGTGGAAAAGCCACATTCGACGATGGGTTGGGTTCGTTTGAACGACAAGTAGCCCTCATACCCGCAGCGTTGGCGCAAGCCGGGCTCGTATCTCCCACGCCAGGCTATTCGCTTGCAAGCAACATCAAGGGCCAACAATACATCTTCGGCGTACAAATGGGCGCCACATACAAGTTTAACGACCAGCTTTCTGCATACGCAGGCATGCGCGTGAACTATGTATATAATAGGTACACGGGAAGTATAACCGACATAACGGCCAACATTGCCGGCGCGAACGAAAACCTCTACGCCTACTTCGGCAACAAGGCCACCCAGCTTAACGCACAGGCCGCCGCGCTGAAAGCGCAAGCCGAGGCCACAGCCGATGCCGCATTGAAGGCTAAACTGCTTGCAGGAGCAGCCCAAGCAGAAGGCGGAGCGAAAGTGATGAGCGAGAAACAAGGCCAAGTAAAGGACAAACACTTGGAGTGCACCCAAAAAGGGTGGGGCGTAACGCCGATTATCGGACTGGACTTTAAGACGGGACGATGGAACTTCGGTACGCGTTTGGAGCTGAATACGCACCTCAACATCGAGAACGATACGAAGGTTGACGACACGGGACTGTTCCAACACGGCGTGAATACGCCCAGCGACTTGCCCGGTTTGTGGACCATCGGTACGCAATACGCCATACTTCCCAACCTGCGCGCAATGGCATCGTACCATCTCTACTTCGACAAGAGTGCGAAAATGGCCAATGACAAGCAAAAGCTTTTGGGCGGAAACACCCAAGAATTCTTGGCTGGAATGGAATGGGACATAACGCCCGACATCACGGTTAGCGCAGGCGGACAGCGTACGCAATACAATTTGGGCGACGGCTCGTACCTCTCGGACATGAGTTTCGTAACCAGCAGCTATTCTATTGGTTTCGGAGCGCAAGTGCGATTGGCCAAGAACATGAAGCTCAACGTGGCCTATTTCTGGACCAACTACGAGAACTTCGACAAGACCTACAAGCAAACGGTGGTGACAAACGCCAACCCATTGGCCACCGTTACGCTCGACAATACCGATCGATTTACCCGTACCAACAAAGTGTTGGGTGTGGGACTTGACGTCGAATTCTAGGAAAAAATACTTTATCTAACTCTCTAATTCTCTGCCCATATCTTCATCCGCGAGGACAAAACGGTATGGGCCTTTTTTATGTTCGTATGCCAACGGTAGCCTTTACGCCAAGTACTGGCAGAGCATTGGCAAGCACTTTGGCTTGCTGTTCGATGTAGGTTTGTATTAGTACACGTTGGTTCTAGTCTTTTTCCCCTTAGTTTTACACCTTATTTCTTTTTGCCTTCACTCCCTTTTTCCTAAGTGCACATCTTCACTTTTTGGGGTTTCCATAAACTGCGAGGCACTTGTTGTCTTTCTGATGCCAACACAAGAAATACACTCCTATCATATACGAAGTGCAGGACTAACCAACCCTCTGGCTTGTAAACTCACCAAAACCCAACAACTCCCAACTACATCAACCCATCAACTCACTAACTCATCATCTCACAAACTAAATAACTCCTCAACTTGCAAATTATTACTTTTGTTTTACAACGCCGCTCTAATTTTCGCTCCGTTCCAGCGAAAACGTTGGTTAAAAAGTAGGCAATATGCTACTATTTTTAACCTTTCGCGCCTCTTGTTTTGTTTGTTTTTAGGCTCCGAACCTGCATTTTGCACCATTTTGCCTTTCTAGATTGGTTGCCAACTCGTAATTTTTCAACTCCAATTATGCCCTTTTAACCCCTAAAACCCCACTTTTTAGCAGCAATTTTGCCCTTTTCAGCCATGTGTTTCATGGTTCTAAAAGGTTTTATTTATACCATTGCGGTGGATATATATACTTTTCGACTTACATTTAGCACTGCATTTAGCACCATTTTACCTTGCATTTAGCACCAAAACGCCTTGCATTTAGCACCAAAACGCACTGCGTTTAGCACCAAAATGCACTGCGATTAGCACCATATTGCACTACATTTAGCTGCAAACAGCCCCATAACTGGTGCAAACGGCGGCTTTATTAAATAAAAATTCATTTTGCCACATTCACAAACCCACCCCTTTTTGCATCAAAACAAACCTTCGCGAGAATCGATTTTTTGCGGCAAGGT
>CAUPVH010000162.1:0-4937 GCA_963514635.1 uncultured Prevotella sp.
GATTTACAAACTCGATAATTGTAATACCTATGCGTAGAAACTTATCAAGACCAGCGAACGTGATGTTCTGGCTCATGGCATTATTGCTGTGTTGGAGCCAGGCGCATGCACAAGGCCCGGGCTCAACGGGCAACATTACGATTGAAGGCATAGTAATCGACAACAACACGAACGAGCCCGTTGTGGGTGCCACCGTGAAGCTGAAAGACGGAACCAAGGGCACGGTTACATCGGCCGACGGAAAGTTCGTGATGCCAGGCTTGTCGGTTGGCAATGTGGTTCACGTTAGTTTTATCGGTTTCAAGCCACGTCAGTTTACCGTGGGCAAGAAACGATTTGTGACAGTTTATCTAGAAGACGATGCCAACCAACTGGACCAGGTTGTGGTTACAGGGTTTCAAAAACTGAAGAAAAACAGTTTTACGGGTACGGCCACGGTGGTGACTGGCGACGAGTTGAGGAAGGTAAACGTAAAGGATGCCGTGAAGGCTTTGGAGGCATTCGACCCTTCTTTCCGTATTATCGACCGTGGCGGATTTGGTTCGGACCCCAACCACATCAACGAAATCAACATTCGCGGCGCATCGAACATCCAACGTCAAGAGTTCGATGCCAACGGACAAGCACTGTCGCGGCGCACCAACCTTTTGGGAAACCCAAACATGCCCATCTTCATGCTCGACGGATTCGAAGTGCCTGTACAGAAAATCTACGACATGGACATCAACCGTATCCAAAGTATGACCATCCTCAAAGATGCCGCTGCCACCGCACTGTACGGTTCGCGCGCGGCAAACGGCGTGGTGGTGGTAACGTCGGTACCCCCGAAAGTAGGCGAGATACGCGTGGATTACAATACCACGATGGAACTAACCTTCCCCGACCTGTCGGACTATAACCTGACTAATGCAGCTGAAAAACTACAAGTGGAAAAGGATGCGGGGTATTATACTGGTAAAGAAGATTGGCAGAAATTGGAGAAAGAAATCCTATATAATAACAGATTGAACGAGATACGTCGTGGTGTGAACACCGATTGGTTGGCTCAGC
The DNA here is from genome assembly GCA_963514635.1 of uncultured Prevotella sp. GTDB lineage: Bacteria > Bacteroidota > Bacteroidia > Bacteroidales > Bacteroidaceae > Prevotella. The sequence continues at coordinate 1,051 of CAUPVH010000162.1, forward strand.
CACTACGCAACGTGATGAACTGGCGTAACAGTATGACTCTTTCGGGTGGTGTAAACTCGATGCGCTACGAGTTGGCTTTCAACTACGACAATAACCGTGGTGTGATGAAGGGTTCGTATCGTAACCGTTGGGGCGGCGGCTTGAAGATAGACTATCGCCTGCGCGAGTGGTTACAGATACAAGACAACGTAACCATTAACCGCACATCGCATGAAGACTCACCCTATGGCTCCTTCTCAAACTACGCAACGTATTTGCCTTACGATGCCATATATGGTGAAAACGGTGAATATTTGCAAAAGCTACCCCAATCGGGAATTGTGAATCCACTATGGCAACAACAACAGTTGGAAAGCTATAATGGGCGAGGTACCATTACCGACATCACCAACAATTTGGGTATAAACGTATATTTTACACCTTCCTTCTACTTGAGGGGCACATTTGGCATTAGCCAGACGCAAACGAACAGCGACAGTTTTGTCGACCCCAAGCACCCTACATTTAAAGGAGTGGAAGAGAGTAGGCGCGGACAGCTGAATATAAGTAAGAATACTGACTTGAAATGGAACTTGAATGCAACGCTCCATTTTAATCAACGTATCCAAAAGCACTTTCTGAACTTGACGGGTGGAGTTGATGCCATTGAGACAATCTACCATCCAATAAACTACAGATATCAGGGATTTAGCCTAGGTTCGCAGAACAAGCCCGCGTATAGTGCATCACAAGATGGTGTTACTGGCGATACCGAAACAAAGGTGCGCACATTCGGATTGTTGGCAGCATTGAACTATACATATGATGAGATTTATCTGCTAGACGCATCGTTCCGTCTTGATGGCTCATCGCAGTTTGGTGCCGAGCGTCGTTTCGCCCCCTTTGCTTCGATTGGTTTGGGTGTGAACATGCACAATTATGATTTCATCAAACGTTTGCCTTGGATTAATAGTCTACGCTTAAAAGGAACATACGGTAGCACGGGTAAGGTTACCTTCACACGTTTCGACGTGATTAGTAGTTACGAACGCGCAGGCTCATGGTATTACACAGGCCCGGGCTATTTGCTGTCTACGTTTGGCAATCCCGACTTGTCTTGGGAGTTGACAAAGACCTTAGACCTTGGCCTTTCGGTAGAGTTGTTTAAGAGACGTCTCTATTTGGAGGCAACTTATTACCACAAAGCAACCGATCGCATGATAGACAAAGTGAAAATTCGTCCGTCATCGGGTTTTGCAAGTTACAGCGGAAACGTGGGCGGTGTGCTTAACGAAGGTATAGAGCTAAAAGGCAACGTAACTGTTTATAGAGACAAAGATTGGTCGGTGGTGCTTAACGCCAACTTGGCACATAATAAGAATACCATCACAAAGCTGAACCCTGCAATGGAAGAGTATAATAAGAAGATACGCGAGAACTATTCTTCGGAAGGCTCTGGCCGTGGAACATCCACTCCTCCGTTGTTGTATTATGTGGGCGCATCTACTTCGGCCATCTATGCCGTTCCCTCATTAGGTATCGACCCTGCAACAGGAACAGAGTTCTTCCGTAAGAAAGATGGTACGGTAACACAAGTGTGGAACAAGAACGACATGGTTGTTTGCGGTGACCTTAATCCCGACGTTCAAGGAACCTTTGGTGTTAATGTGATGTGGCGAGGTATCTATCTCAATGCGGCATTCCAATATGCTTATGGCGGTCAGGCTTATAACCAAACGCTTGTTTCGAAAGTGGAAAATGCCAATATAGAAAAGGAAAATGTTGACAGACGCGTTATGACCGACCGTTGGTATAAGGTAGGCGATGTAGCGCAATTCTATGGCATACGCGAGAGAAGTGTTACCAACATGTCGTCACGCTTTATTCAGAACGACAACTTTATCTCGTTCAGCAGCGTGGCCATTGGTTACGACTTCACTAAGCGAATAGCTTCTCTCTTTAAACTCAGCTCTCTATCGGTTGTCTTCAATGCCGCCGACTTAGGCCGTTGGAGTACAATAAAGGTAGAGCGAGGACTTTCTTATCCTTATGCACACACATATAGCTTAACGTTGCGTGCAACTTATTAACGGATAAACAAAAGAATACAATTATGAAAGGTATAACATATATGGCAATGGCCATAACGATGGTTTTGGCCTTGACAGGATGTAACGAGTGGTTGGACGTTCCTGTGGAGGGAAAAGCCACCTCGAAAGAATTGTTCGAGAAAGGCGAAGGATATAGAAGTGTACTGCATGGCGTGTACATGAACATGTCGGAAGATGTACTTTATGGTAAGAACCTACAATGTGGGCTGGTTGATTTCTTCTCAAACCAGTATAATATAAACGTTCGTCCTGAAGACTTGAGTAGCACTGCCCTTATCGCTGCCGGTAAACGCGACTATCAGAATAAAGACTTGCGCCCTGAGATAGACAAGATATGGATGGCTGCCTATAAATGTATAGGTGCCACCAACGACCTTATACAGAGTGTCGGGGGTGAAGATGCTGGGAAGTTTGCAAAAGGCGAGATGGAGAAGAACCTGATATTGGGAGAGGCCAAAGCAGTACGAGCTTACGTACATCTAGACATGCTTAGGCTGTTTGCGCCAGCTCCGAAAGACGATGATGGTGGCGCATACATTCCTTACGTGACAGACTTCCAAAAGACCTTAGCCACGCATATGAAGACGAGCGAAGTGATAGATGCGGTGATTAAGGACCTTGAGGAGGCGCGCGAGTTGGTGAAGCCTTACGACCTTTCGCCTTATGGTAGTGGGGCAAGCACCTCTGGTAGAGCCCGTTTCTATAACGACTTCGAGTATGGAACGCTAATAAAAACTAATTTTGATGATTTGGATGAGTTCTTTGGAGGGCGAGGATACCGTTTCTCATATTGGGCTATAACCGCAACCTTGGCTCGTGCTTACCAGTATAAGGGCGCTTACGATGACACGTTCTACGATAAGGCTAAACTCTGTGCAGAGGAAGTGTTGAATTGCGAAGTCGTTTCAGAGGATAAACGCAAGTATTATCCCTTTAAGGAAGAAGACTTCGGTGGTTTCTTCTATGCCGAACGACCCGAAGAAATGAGGGACATACGCATGGTTAGCAATCTCATTATGGGTGTGTATCGAGATAATGTTAAGCTTGGACTAATTACGGGCATGCTGGCTCAGTTTCCTCGAAAGAAGGGCGTTGTAGCGCAAGACCAACTGTTTATCGTGAATACTGAAGGACAAGATATTTTCAAGACGGTGGACGATATAGACGAGTCGGCAAACGACATTCGTTGTTCTCGCCTACTTTATGTTCCCCAAGGAGCGTACAAGACCAGCCTTTCGGTGAAGTGGTACGTTAGGGAAAATAACCTAGAGGAACGCGACAAGACACTGAGTGTTTTCCCTTTATTGCGCACTTCTGAGATGCGGTACATTATCGCCGAAACCGAAGCGCGTAGAAACAACTTCGCCGCAGCATACGAAATAATCAACGGCATGCGCGAACGACGTGGACTAACAGGACAGCCATTGGCAGTGAAGAGTACATTCGGCGACTTCCAAAAAGATTTAGTAAGAGAAGCGCAGCGAGAATGGATAAGCGAAGGGCAGCTGTTCTACCTTTATAAAAGGCTAGGGGCAGACGTGAAACGCGATGACAAAACGGTGAAACCTTTCACCAAATCCGAATCGGTATTGCCCATACCTACTGATGAAAATCTCTGACCCATAACATTTACCATTATGAGAAAGTTATTGTTTACGCTGCCTTTGGCGGCAATCGCCTTGTTCTCTTCTTGTAAGGAGGAGGCACTAACAACTTTTGGCGATGACCATTATCTTTATTTCGAAAAGTATTATATGGACGAAAAAGAGCCTGGCAAACATACGGCCGACTCTACTT
>CAUPVH010000163.1:0-4923 GCA_963514635.1 uncultured Prevotella sp.
GTGGTAATCCTGCCACGACAAACCTTTCGACACGCATCGTAGACTTGTTCTCGCCCATAGGAAAAGGACAACGTGCACTTATCGTGGCGCAACCCAAGACGGGTAAAACCATCTTGATGAAGAACATCGCCAACGCCATTGCAGCCAATCATCCCGAAGCATACCTTATGATGCTGCTCATTGACGAGCGCCCTGAAGAAGTTACGGACATGGCTAGAACGGTGAACGCAGAGGTTATTGCCTCTACATTTGACGAACCGGCAGAACGCCACGTGAAGATTGCTGGCATCGTACTTGAAAAGGCAAAACGCTTAGTTGAGTCGGGACATGATGTAGTTATCTTCCTCGACTCTATCACACGTCTGGCCAGAGCGTACAACACTGTCAGTCCTGCAAGTGGCAAGGTGCTTACGGGTGGTGTGGATGCAAACGCCCTTCAAAAGCCCAAACGTTTCTTCGGTGCAGCTAGAAATGTGGAAAACGGCGGTTCGCTTACCATCATCGCTACGGCCCTTATCGACACGGGTAGCAAGATGGACGAAGTGATATTCGAAGAGTTTAAGGGTACGGGTAACATGGAACTGCAACTAGACCGCTCGCTAAGCAACAAGCGAATATTCCCGGCCGTGAATCTTGTTGCATCAAGTACGCGCCGCGACGACCTATTGCAAGACAGGACAACCCTCGACAGGATGTGGGTGTTGCGCAAGTACATATCAGATATGAACCCGATAGAGGCCATGAATTCTATTCACGACCGCTTAAATGTTACCAAAGACAACGACGAGTTCTTGCTGTCAATGAACGCTTGATGTGGAGTGGGGCGTGAGCCTCGCTCAATTGTGGCGAAAGGCGAAAAACAAAAACGCGAAATTATTCACTTGTAATTGGCGCAACTCAGCGCCCAATGCTAGGTAAGATAAAGAATAAGGCTTTTCTTACAGAGTTCTTTCGTAAAACTTTCGCCAAATAATATTAAGTTCGTGGTTTTTGAAAGGAATAAGGAGTGGGGCGTGTCAACATAGATGAACCCCATCTGTAAACAAGACCAAACATCACAGAATAGTAGAAAAGCCATCTTGATATAGCAAATAATACACAAAAAGTGGCCAATAAGAGCAATATTAAAAATAAAACATCAAAAAAAAGTAACATTCTTGTTGTATTAATAAAATAATGATTATATTTGCACCATCAGTAGGCATTTAGTTTTTATAGTATGGTACAGTTAGTAGAAACAAAAGGTAAAAAGAGAGATTCGCAAATCTTCATCAATCCCCAATTGATGGGTACGTTGGCAAAAAACATTTGCCAGGAGATTTCTGTAAATCAAAAGTACAAGGACAAAACTTACTCTGCAAAGCAACTTGCAAAGGATTTAGGAACGAATACGAGGTATATCTCGACTGTTATCAACAGACAGTTCAATACCAACTATACGTCCTTCGTTAACAAGTTCCGCATACAGGAAGCCATGAAGCTGTTGAAAGACAAGCGTAAGGCACACCTCACCATTGAGGATGTATCGGATGCAGTGGGGTTCTCTACACGTCAGTCGTTCTACACTTCGTTTAAGAGGTTCACAGGAATGACACCAAGGGAATATCGAATATCCCCCGAAAATGACAGGTAAACAATTTTATCTCCACGCAAATTAATGCGTGGAGATAATTTTTTGCACTCAAAACAAAGTAATAATCATGAAAGAAACAGGCACATTTAACTATGCCGACGAACGATTTGCCGACTTGCAAATGCTTCGTTATAGGCTTCCGCAATTTGAAAAATTTTCGCTTCAACAGAAGAAATACATATATTATCTATCGCAAGCCACGCTATGCGGTAGGGACATTACCACAGACCAGTTTGGAAAATACAACCTTCGTATAAGGAAAACACTGGAAGCACTTTACACAGAACTCGATGAAAGGGCAGACAAGGAGAACTACGACAAGTTGGCTTTGTACTTGAAACGTGTTTGGTTCTCGAATGGTATCTACCATCATTACGCCAACGACAAGATACGCCCCGACTTCTCGGAGGCTTTCTTCCGCGATGCAGTTAAGCAGATGCCTGTGGATAACTTGCCGATGGATGGTTATAACTCTGTTGAGGAGCTGTGCGACGAATTGTGTCCCGTGATGTTCGACCCCGAAATTCTTCCCAAAAGAGTGAACAAAGCCGATGGGGTGGACTTGGTAAAGACTTCGGCTTGCAACTATTATGAGGGTGTAAGTCAACAGGAAGTGGAGGAATTCTACAACGAAAAGAAGGCCGCCACAGGCGACAAATCGCCTTTGTGGGGTTTGAACTCAAAACTCGTAAGGGGCGATAAAGGGCTAGAAGAAAAGGTTTGGAAAGAAAATGGCGAGTATGGCGAGGCCATTCGTCACATTATATATTGGTTGGATAAGGCGAAAGGCGTTGCTGAAAACCAACAACAGCAACGCGTTATCGACTTATTAATAGGTTATTATCGCACAGGCGACCTGCATTTGTTTGACGAATATTCGATTGAATGGCTTAAAGAGCAAGCAGGTAACGTGGATTTTATCAACGGATTTATCGAGGTTTATGGCGATCCGCTGGGCATCAAAGCCTCGTGGGAGGGCATTGTTGAGTATAAAGACTTGGAGGCAACGCGCCGAACACGTCTTATTAGTGACAATGCGCAATGGTTTGAAGACCATTCGCCCGTCGACTCGCGATTTAAAAAGGCCGAAGTGCGTGGCGTTACAGCCAACGTTGTGTGTGCGGCTATGCTCGGTGGAGACGAATATCCCTCTACGGCAATCGGCATTAACTTGCCCAACGCCGACTGGATTAGGGCGCAACATGGGTCGAAAAGTGTAACAATTAGCAACATTACCGACGCGTACAACAAGGCGGCGAAGGGTAACGGCTTTAAAGAAGAGTTTGTTATTGACGAAGAAACACTGGACATAGTGTCTCGTTACGGCGATATTTGCGACGACTTGCACACCGACTTGCACGAATGTTTGGGGCATGGCAGTGGTCAATTGCTGCCTGGCGTTAGTCCTGATGCACTGAAAGCTTACGGAAATACCATCGAAGAGGCTCGCGCCGACCTCTTTGGCTTGTATTATATGGCCGACGATAAGCTGCAAGAGTTGGGCTTGTTGCCCGATAAAAACGCTTTCCGCTCACAATATTATACGTATATGATGAACGGACTGATGACTCAATTGACCCGAATAGAGCGCGGAAAGGACATCGAAGAGGCACACATGCGCAATAGGGCACTCATTGCCCATTGGACTCTTGAACACGGAAAAGGTGCTGTTGAGTTGGTAAAACGCGAAGGGAAGACATACGTTCGGATAAACGACTATGAGCAATTGCACCGTTTGTTCGGCGAACTTTTGGCCGAAGTGCAACGCATTAAGAGTGAGGGCGACTTTTACGCAGCTCGCAATCTAGTTGAAAATTACGCGGTTAAGGTAGACGACATGCTACATGCCGAAGTGCTGGAACGTTTTGCCAAACTAGACATTGCGCCTTATAAGGGCTTTATCAATCCCGTATATAAGCCCATACTGAATAGTGAGGGGGACATTGTTGACGTAGAAGTAGATTACTCGGAGGCTTACGACGCACAAATGTTACGCTATTCTAGCGAGTTTGGTTTCCTTGTTTAAAAAGGCGAAAAGAAAGAAAACCAATTTAACAAACACAGAGGGTAGGGAAGTGGAGCTTGTTATTTGAACTCAATAACGACTCAATCAGGATAACAAGACTTCTCCCTAGGCTCTTCAACATAATAATTTGAAATTAGCAATGAACGAAGATACACATAGCAAGCTGATGGCGATAAAGCAATCGTTTCGGCTCTTTATGGACGGCACAACCTCGCGTTCTATGGCTCAAAAAGGCATAGGATATAAAATTAATTGGGGAGTTCCGTTCCACGAACTGCGTAAAATGGCCGCACCATACGCGCCCAACTACGAACTGGCCATTGAGCTTTGGAAAGAGAACATACGCGAATGTAAGATTATGGCCACCTTGATTATGCCGCCCGAACGCATGTCGCCCGAACTAGCTGACGTGTGGACGGAGCAGCCTTTGCAACAAGAAATGGCCGAGATGCTGGCCTTCAACTTGCTGCAACACGTTGATTTCGCGCCTGCATTGGCCTATCAGTGGATGGCGAGCGACCGAATGGATAGGCAGATATGCGCCTATCAGCTCTTGGCGCGCCTTTTTATGAAAGGTAGCGAACCCAATGAGCGTGGCTTAGACGAATATCTCGACCAAGTTAGCATCGCTTTGCAAAGCGACAATCTAGGCGTAAGACATGCTGCTAGTGCTAGTTTGCAAAAGCTGGCCATGCTGGGTGATAGCTACGAACAACGGGTTGACGAACTGTTGGCGCGCTTGTAAGCACCTTGACGATGTAAGAAACACCGGCTGCACTGCACAACCAGAGCCGTCGCAAAGCTACATTTTTGCGATGAAACGCGCGCTTTTCGGATATTTATCGTAACTTTGTAGGGCTGACAAAGAATTGAAAATGAAACAAGACAGCAAAAGGCAGGCCCGAAAAATACTCGACCAATATCTGGAAACGAACAATTATAGGCGGACGTCTGAGCGTTACGCCATTCTCGATGCGGTGTTTAGCATAAAGGGACATTTCTCACTCGACCAGCTTAGCGAGTACATAAAGAACCAAAACTTCAAGGTTAGTAGGGCCACATTATATAATACACTGAGACTGTTCATCAAGTTAAGGCTTGTGGTTAGGCATAAACTGATAGATGGAACCAAGTACGAGGCACGCACAAAAAACGACAATCACTGCCATCAGGTATGCACAATGTGCGGTTCGGTGACTGAGGTGAACCTGCCAGAGATAACAACCACGCTAGAGCAAGTGCGGCTCAAAGGTTTCTGCAGCGA
>CAUPVH010000164.1:0-4907 GCA_963514635.1 uncultured Prevotella sp.
ATTGTTAACTCAGGAAATTACTTTGAATCCCCCGACGCCACTTTTTTCCTATCGAACAAAGTGATGTGGGTAGACAACCGACTTTACTTCTCTGCCGAGTACACTGGCGAGAGTTCGTTTGGCGGCAAGAGCCTTGTAGCTAACTATTTCTTCTTTGGCAATTTCATGTATGTGAGCATTCCTCGCATGGGTGTTTACTCGGTAGATGCCTCAAACCTTCGAAACCTCAAAGAAGAACTGGCACTTGCCTACGACAACGAAGGCGCAGAGAACATGACACGCCCCGAAAGCGTTAACTTTACCGTAGCAGACGGCAAACTCTACGCTGCCTTCGTGGCAACAGGGAAGGTAAAACTAACCTCGCCAAACAAAACAGAAACATTTACCTTTGGAGAAGAAAACGGAAGGAGAGAGCATGGGTTTATCTTCTCCGAGGTTTCTGGCGCAATCACACTAACCACACCTTTCCACTCTGCTTACACCGACGTGGAAACCAACTACAACCTCTTGGGTGCAATGACTTTCGACAAAAACAACGTTTATGTGGCCGGAACGTTCAACCAACCAGCCGTGTTCGGTGTGAACAAGACGTTTAAAGGCGGGTCGGATGTCTTCGTTGCAGCCTTCAACCGCAACACTAATGGCGTGCGTTGGGTGGCCACTAGCGGTTTCGACGACGGCGACAACAAGAAAAATCGCGAAGTTCTGGTTGGCATGTCGGCCGTAAATGGCAAGATGGTTGTGGCCGCCTATGCCGAAGAAACAACCGAGCACAAGCCCCAAACAGCCTTGGTTTACACATTGAGTAGCAATGGAACGCTTACCAAAGGCAACGATTCTTTTGTCTATGGCCTAGGCAACAACCACAATACGATTGTTACTTCTGCAGTGAATGGCACTACCATCACCTACACAGCGTTCGAACCAGACGAAACAACTGGCGTACACACAGTAGCCGACGATGCTGTTGTTACACGTCAGGGAGATGTATTCAGTTTCTCTCGCGCACTCGATGCCCAAGTTTACAACCTGCAAGGTGCACTATTGCTCAGCCAAAAGGCCACTCGCAACCTTTCTGTTGCAACGCTACCCCAAGGCGTATATGTGCTGAAAGCAGGTGCAAACAAGCAGAAGTTTGTAAAATAACAGAATATAACTAGGCTTACCGGTCGACGAGGATACCTCGTTGCCTCTTGCTAAATGCACAACAACTAGCAGGAGGTAACGGGGTATTTAGCATCTGTGACTTATGTTCTGGACTAGCTTAACTAGAAAGTCTAGCAAATCTAGAAACACTATAATCAATTATCACAAGGCTTGGTTTTGGTGAAAAATGGGGGTTGCGTACCTTTAAGGTCTGCTCCTTTTTTAGTAACTTTGCACAATATATACTTATGTGGCGCAAAAACATGAACAATAAAAACAAAGGGCAAGACTACGACCGCTACGACGTGGCCGAAGAAAGCATGCTGCTTGATTGGCTGCTGCGCAATGTCAAAGGTAAGAGCCGAAACAAGCTGAAAGACATTCTGCGTGGACATGGCGTGTATGTAAACGGCAAGTGCATTACACAGTTCGACTATCAGCTTGCGCCTGGCATGAAGATACCCGTGAGCCGAACAAAAAAAGCGGCTCCGTTTAAGTCTCGCTACATCAAGATTGTGTACGAAGACCGTTATCTCATCATTGTAGACAAAAGCGCAGGCGTTTTGTCTATGGCTGCAGGCCAATCGTCGGTAAACGTCAAGTCGATACTCGACAGCTATCTCGAAAATAGCGGTCAGAAGTGTCGCGCACATGTGGTGCACCGGCTCGACCGCGAAACAAGTGGTCTGTTGGTTTACGCTAAGGACATGGAAACCGAGCAAATATTGGAACACAATTGGCACGACATGGTGTACGACCGCCGTTATGTAGCCGTGGTTTCTGGTGAAATCGTAGACGAAGGCGGAACAATAAGCAGCTGGTTAAAAGACAATAGCTCGTATGTCACATACTCGTCGCCCGTGGATAATGGCGGAAAGTATGCCGTAACCCATTTCCATGTGCTGAACCGCACCACAACCCACTCGCTTGTAGAATATAAACTGGAAACGGGTCGCAAGAACCAAATACGCGTGCACTCGGCAGACATAGGCCATCCCGTGTGTGGCGACCTTAAATATGGTAATGGCGACAATCCCATTGGCCGCTTATGCCTACACGCTTACATGCTGTGTTTCTATCATCCCGTAACACGCGAGCGGATGGAATTTAACACACCCATACCCCAAACCTTTAAACAATTATTCAAATAAACTTATGTCGAGCTTATCTTATTTTATCTTTGTGCTTGTGGCCATCATCATTGGCGTGGTGGTAGTTAAGAAAGTTACAGGTTGCCTGATACGTCTTGTTGTCGTATCGGTGCTGTTGGGCATCTTGGCTTACTTGTATTTCACTTATTTCAGCGCATAACAGCGGTGCCCTTAGCGGGCACACGCTGCCTTAAACTATACCGATATTTCGCCAGCGATGCTCTTGTGCATCAGCTTTCTTACCATTCCGTTGTCGCGATACATGCCTTGCAGAAACATCAGTTTGGCCAAGGCTGCCTCAACGGTGCTGTCGTAACCCGTCACTACACCTGCATTTTTCAGTTGAAAACCCGTGTCGTAACGTTCCATTTCAACACTTCCGGCAATACATTGGCTGATGTTCACCACCACCACACCGCGGTTGGCGGCCTCTTTTAGCAGTTTCATCAACCACGGATGTTGCGGAGCGTTGCCGCTACCGTAACTTCTCATAACGATACTACGAAGTTCGGGAGCCTCTATCATGTGGCGAACAATGTTTTCTTGTATGCCAGGAAAGATAGATAATATCGTGAGATTGGAGTCGAGAGCGGTGTGCGGCACCATCGGTTGCTCATAGTCTGGCTTTAATATTTCGTGGTGATGAAAGTTAAAGTTGATGCCCGCATCGCAAAGCGAGGGATAATTAAACGACTCGAAAGCATTAAACCCTTCGGCGTTTTGCTTGGTCGAACGGTTGCCGCGCAACAGTTTTCCACTGAAATATATACATACCTCTGGCACCATTGGCGTGCCGTCTTCATGGTGCGAGGCCGCCAAGTCGATGCTTGTAACAAGGTTTTCCTTGCCGTCGGTGCGCAATTGGCCAATGGGCAATTGGCTACCTGTTAGTACAACAGGCTTGGTAAGGTTCTCCAACATAAACGATAAGGCCGACGCCGTATAAGCCATCGTATCCGTTCCGTGCAAAATAACAAAGCCGTCGTAACGGTCGTAGTTGTCGGCAATGATGTTCACAAGGTGTGCCCACAGCCGCGGAGCCATGTCGCTAGAATCGATGGGCGAGGCAAACTGATACACCTCGATGCCCGTTTTAAGGTACTTAAATTCAGGTAGATTCTCTACCAAGTGGTTAAAGTCGAGCGGTTCGAGGGCTCCCGTAGTAGGATTTTGGCCCATTCCGATAGTTCCGCCCGTGTAGATAAGCAAAACCTTGTTGGTTCTTTGATATGTGAAACTTGCCATAACGACAATTTTTTAAACTTAATTTTTGCTGCAAATTTACGTCAAATCTTTCGTAAATCAAAAAATAAACGTATATTTGCGTTGCGTAAACAAAAGGCTTAGAACACCTTGTTTTAGGCATTGTGTTATCGTTTGCAGCGACTAGCCTGCAAAGTGTAGCCGAAAGGCTGTTTGTGCCTGTCGGTTTTGCAGTAATCAACACAACAAAGAAACTTATCTATAATGCTAAATATAGACGAAAAATTTCTTCTTGAGACCGATTTTGCCCAAGAACTCTATCGCAAACATGGGCAGCAAGTGGCGGTGATAGACTATCACAGCCACATTTCGCCGCACGATGTGGCCGAAAACCGCACCTTCCACACCATTACCAGTATATGGATGGAAAACAACCCCTACGCTTGGAGGGCCATGAGAGCAAACGGCGTGGAAGAGAAATACTGCACGGGAACGGAGGCCGACGACTGGCAACGCTTTGAAAAGTGGGCACAAACCATGCCTTACCTCATGCGCAGTCCGCTATACCTGTGGTCGCACTTGGCCTTGAAGTCTGTTTTCGGAATTAACGAGCCACTGAATACGCAGTCGGCTCGCCGCATATTCGATGCCTGCAACGAGCAGTTGCAGGGCGGAGAACTTAGTGCGCGGTCGCTGTTACGCCGCTTTCGCATAGCTTGCGTCTGCACCATCGACGACCCAATCGATACGCTTGACCACCATCGGAAACTGAAAAGTGAGGGATGCGACATGCAGATGTTGCCCACTTGGCGACCCGATAAGGCCATGAACATCGAAAAGAAAGAGTTTCGCGGCTACGTAAAGCAGTTGGGCGAGGTGGCAAACATAGACATTTCTACCTTTAACGGCCTGATGGATGCCTTGCAAAGCCGACATGACTTCTTTGCGCAAAACGACTGTTGTATGGCCGACCACCAACTAGAAGAGTTTTACGACGAGGAATATACCGACTCGCAAATAGAGATAATCTTTGAAAAGGCCATGCGCGGACAAGACCTTTCGCGTGGAGAAGTGCGCCAATACAAGCACTGCTTTTTAAAACGTACGGCCGAAATGAACCAAGAAAGCAATTGGACACAACAATATCATTATGGCATTCTGCTCGACAACAATTCGCTTTTGTACGATGCCTTGGGGCAAGGCGTGGGTGCCGACTCGATTGGCGAGCCCTATACGGCGCATGCCATGAGCCACTTCCTCGACGATTTGCACACGCGGGGCAAGCTGACCCGCACCATATTGACCTGCATGAACCCTGCCGACAACGACATGCTCTGCTCTATGACCGGCAATTTTCCAGAGGCCGGCATACCAGGAAAACTGCCATTAGACGCGGGCTGGTCGCCG
>CAUPVH010000165.1:0-4905 GCA_963514635.1 uncultured Prevotella sp.
AGTGGTACGACTTGGGATAAACAGCCTTTCTAGATGGTGGATATGCGTGTTGTAAGTTTGGTTTGCAACGCGGTTGGCGAGGGCTAATTAAAGAACTTTCCTAGCTGTTGCATGTTGGTGTTATGGCAAAACACCATCACGCTGTCGCCTGCCTCAATCTGTGTTCCACCCGATACGAGGATGCCAACGCCTTTGCGAACCAATCCGCCAATGGTTACTCCCCTTGGCAAACCCAACTCGAACACGCGCTTTTTCGTTACTTTCGAACCCTGTTGGGCGGTAAATTCGGCCACGTCGGCATTGGCCATCGTGAGAAAACGCACGTTGCTTACGTCGGCATCGAGCATCATTTGGTAGATGTGGCTTGCGGCAATGTCTTTCTTATTCACGATGGTACCGATGTCAAGACTATCGGCCATGCTCACATAGTCCATGTTTTCTACCATAGCAACGGTTTTGCGCACGCCCAGTCGTTTAGCCGTAAGGCATGCCAGGATGTTTGTTTCGGTGTTGCTTGTTAGTGCCACGAAGGCTTGGGTGTTCATAATGCCCTCTTCGTTAAGCAGCTGTATGTCGCGTCCGTCGCCGTGTATCACCAGTGCCTTGTCTTCTTCAAGCAGGTCGTTCAGTTCCTCACAGCGTTCTTCGTCTTTCTCTATTATCTTGGCCTCCATGTAGCTGGGGATGTTTTTCACCGCCATCACGCAGGTGTTTCCTCCGCCCATGAAGAACACGTTCTTAACGTCTACGTAGTGTTCTTTGCCTACAATCTTGCGAATATAGGGAATATATTGGCGTGTTGTCATGAAGTAGGCCAGATCGTATAGTTTCAATTCGTCGTTACCGCCTGGTATGATGGTTTCGTAACCGCGCTTAATGGCCACCACGTGGTAAGGATCGTCGGGGCCACAGAGTTGTTTTAGGGGTTGGTTAAGAATTTCGCAGCCCTCGCGCAACTTGATGCCCAACATCACAAGCGCGCCATTGTGCACGTCCCAACGTTGGCGAACCCACGACATTTTCAGTCCGTTGATGATGTCGGTAGCCGCCAGTGTTTCGGGAACGATGAGCGAACTAACGCCCAAACGCTCGAAAAGCTCTGCCACTCCAGGTTCAGTCAGTTCCACGTCGTCTATCTTGGCCACCGTCTTTTTGGCCCCCAGTGCCTTGGCAATCATGCAGATATTGAGGTTCAAGTGTTGGTCGGTGGTTACGGCGATAAACAAGTCTGCATCGCCAGCATTCGCCTCTTTAAGCGTTTTTATGCTACTGGGCGATGCTTGCAGCATCATCAGGTCGGCCTCGGCGTCCATCCTGCCTAGTCGTTCTTCGTCTTCGTCGATGAGCGTGATGTTCTCGTGGCTGCGCGATAGCAGCGTAGCCAGATAAATTCCTATGTCGCAAGCACCCGCTATAACGATTTTCATGCTTCTATCTCCTTTCTTATTGAGTTGGCATCAAGGCCTACGAGTTGGCGTAGTTCTGCCACCGAGCCATGCTCTATGAAGGCATCGGGCAAGCCCATGCGCACTATTTGGGGGCGGAAACCGTGGTCGGACATCCATTCCATCACAGCCGACCCCATGCCGCCATTGCGTACGCCGTCTTCAATGGTTATAATCTTGTTGAACTTGCGCCCAATATCTTGCAGCAAGTTTTCGTCCAGTGGTTTTACAAAGCGCAGGTCGTAGTGGGCCACTTGCTTTGTTCCCTGCATCTCGTCGAGCAGTTTAGCCACATCGTTTCCTATCGGACCGAGCGTTATTACGGCCACATCTGTACCCGCTCTAAGGCATCGGCCCGTGCCAACGGTTATCTCTTCGAAGGGCGAACGCCAGTCGGGGCATACGCCATTGCCGCGCGGATAGCGTATAACGAACGTGCCCTTGTTCGGTAATTGGGCCGTGTACATCAGATTGCGCAGTTCGTGTTCGTCCATTGGCGAGGCTATCGTCAGGTTGGGAACGGCACGCAGCGCGGCAATGTCAAACACTCCGTGGTGCGTTGGGCCGTCCTCGCCAACCAGTCCTGCGCGGTCTAGGCACAGCACCATAGGCAAATTGAGCAACGCCGCATCGTGAATGATGTTGTCGTAGGCGCGTTGCGAGAACGAACTGTATATGTTGCAGAATGGCATAAGCCCATCTTTGGCCATGCCCGCAGAGAAAGTTACGGCGTGTCCTTCGGCAATGCCCACGTCGAAAGCGCGGGTGGGCAGGGCCTTCATCATGATGTTTAGCGAACATCCTGGGGGCATGGCTGGCGTAACGCCCCCAATCTTGGGGTTGGCTTGTGCCAATTCCACCAGTGTCTCGCCGAAAACGTCTTGGTAGCGGGGCGGTTCGCCCGTGTTGTTACATACAAGTCGTTCGCCCGTTGCTGGGTCGAACTTGCCTGGGGCATGCCAAATGGTGGCCGATTCTTCGGCTGGCTTGTAGCCTTTGCCTTTGGTGGTGTGCAGATGTAGTAGCTTTGGGCCACGCATCAGTTTGAGTTGGCGTAGCTTTCGCACCACTTCTTTCACGTCGTGTCCGTCGAATGGGCCGAAGTAGCGTATGTTCATGCCCTCAAAGATGTTCTGTTGGTGGCTCAAAGCCGACTTCAAGGCGTTGTTCAGTCGCAGAATGCCCTTCTTGCGGTCGTCGTCCAGCCATCCTTTGGCATGCAACCATTGTGCAGCCTTAAAGCGTAGGCGGTTGTATGTTTCGTTGGTGTCGAGGTTCAGCAGGTATTTCTCCATGCCTCCAACGGCTCGGTCGATGCTCATGTCGTTGTCGTTGAGCACGATGAGCAAGTCGTTGTCCGTAGACGACACGTTGTTAATGCCCTCGAAAGCCAATCCGCCACTCATCGCTCCGTCGCCAATCACGGCCACAACGTGGCGTTGTTGGTTGCCGCCTAGCTTGGCAGCCACGGCCATTCCTAATGCAGCCGAGATAGAGTTTGAGGCATGTCCGCAGGTAAACGTGTCGTAAGGGCTTTCCATTGGCGTGGGAAAAGGGCGAATGCCGCCCAGCTTACGATTGGTGAAAAACTGCTCGCGCCTGCCCGTTAGCAGTTTGTGGCCGTATGCCTGATGGCCTACGTCCCATACAATTCGGTCTTCGGGCGTGTCGTAAACGTAGTGCAGAGCAATGGTAAGCTCTACTACGCCCAAGCTCGAAGCAAAGTGTCCGGGGTTCACCGACACCTCTTCTATAATCTCTTGGCGTAGCTCTTGGCACAGTTGCGGCAACTGTTCAATATCTAGTTTGCGCAAGTCCTCTGGGTACCTAATCTTATCTAATAGCTCGAAACTGTTTTCTCCCACAATAAATTCTTGTTCAATTACGGCACAAAGGTACGGCTTTTAATCGAATTTCGATAACCCCGCATTCATTATTCGCCTACCAAGGTGGAGTTTTTAATGCTGCTTTCGTGTTTGTCTTGCTTGTTGTGCGGCTCGCAGCGGTGGTTGTGCTGGTGTTGTAAGTTGGCTAGTTGCATTAAAACAAGGCTTAATGGCGGTGCTGATGTAAAATAATAAGCCATTTTGTTGCACAGCCCGAAAGTGTAAACTACCTTTGCATTTGGCTTGCTTGCAGGCCTCATGCCCGAAAACAAAACACAGTTAGATGCGCATAAGGCTACTCCTTATATATATAGCGGTTGGCTTATTGGCCGTTTCCTCTTTGCCAACACGCGCCGCCACATCGTCGGAACCGCGCCATTTGGTGAGCGACCCCGACACGTTACGCCAAGGAAAAGACCTTGGCGAGGTGGTTGTGGTGGCTCGCCGAAAGCTTATTCAGATGCGTAACGACACCACACTCATCAACGTGGGCGGGCTACACACCAAGCGAGGCGGTAGCTTGGAGTATCTGTTACGCAAGGTTCCGGGCATGCGCTACGACCGAGTGACAGGCCGACTAACCTATAATGGCAAACCGCTTGTTAAGATTAACCTCAACGGCTCTACCTTCATGGGCAACAATATCGCACGAGCCTTGGCCGCCTTGCCTGCCGAGGCGGTGTCGCAACTTAAAATATACGACTTGCTTTCTACCCTCGAAAAGGCCACGGGCATTACCGACGGATTGCAAGAGCTAACGCTCGACATTCAGACTAAGGACGAATTTAACGGTGCCCTTACCACAAACGTTAAGGCCGAACATGGCACGCAGGGGCGACGTAACGACAGTGCGCTGCTTAATTGGTTGCGGTCTAACGGCGAAAGCTTATCGTTTGGCGTGGCAAGCAGCAACTTGGAGAACACCACAGCCGGCAACGGCAATTACACCAACTCGGTATCCATAGACGGAAACAAGCATTTGGGCAAGCAATTAAAGCTTAACGCCAGTGCATCGCTTTACGATTTCCACCACGAAATGCTTGGTTCCAGTTACAGCGAGGAATATCTGACGACTGGTACGCGAGCAGATGCCTCAACAAGTAGCATGAATGGGCGCAACACTAGTGGCACGCTGTGGTTCTTTTCCACTTACGAAATGTCTAAACGCAGCCAACTCAACGTAAATTTATCTGCCAGTCTGTACGGCAACAAGAGCCAAAGTGCACAAGAAACGCAGCTGTTCGACAAGCGGGCGCGCATAGATACCATAACGTTGGGTAACGAAGAGAGTTTTTCGCGCGGCCATTCCAACAGCTTTAGTGCCTCGGCCGACTTCACTCATGCGTTTGCCGAAGGCGGTACGGCATTGAGTATTGTGGGCAGGATGGATGCCAACAATGCCCAAAGCACCAGCAATTCGCACAGCAGAACGCATTATCGGCAATTGAAAAACAAGTTGGGAACCGACTCTTTGCAACTTCGAGAGTTGCAACAGCTATCGCCCACGCAGTCAAGGCAAACATCCTTTACCGCACTGCTTACCCAGGCATTGGGCAAAAAGGTGCGCTTGCAGG
>CAUPVH010000166.1:0-4896 GCA_963514635.1 uncultured Prevotella sp.
CGTTGGGGTTAGTGTAATAGATGCCCGTGCGGTATTGTGTGCCCACATCGTTGCCTTGTCGGTTAAGCGAAGTGGGGTTAATCGACTTGAAATAGAGTTGCAGCAGAAGTGAAAGCGGTAGGCGTTCGGGGTTGTATGCCACGCGTACAGCCTCGGCAAAGCCCGTCTTGTCTGTGCAAACCTCTTGGTACGAGGGGTTCTTGCCATGTCCGTTGGCATATCCCGTCTGCGTTTCGGTAACACCGTCGATTTGTTTCAGATAGTGTTCCGTACCCCAGAAGCATCCGCCTGCGAGGTATATTTCAGCTTTTGTGTTCATTGTTTGTTCTTTCTTTTCTTGGTTTTTACTATTGCCAGTGCAGCATACCAGGACCGCACACAACGCGGTCATGGTTAGTTTAAATGTCAGTCTGTTCATTTTTATTTTGTTTTGAGTTGCGGCAAAACTATACATTTTTACGTAAATAACCAAAGAAAAATGGCATTTTGAACATTATTTAAAGATAAAACATTACTTTTGCATTAGGATAAGGTTGTGCGGCAGGCTTTTAGTCAGGCGGTGTCGCTCATGTTTTGAAACTTCATTTACTTGCAAATAACATGCAAATACGATTGGCAACAAGGGCCGACCTCGATGCTGTGATGCGCCTGCTGGACATCGGTAGGCAACGTATGGTGGCCGCAGGCAACACCCAGCAGTGGATGGAGGGCTATCCACGGCGTGCCACTGTTGAAGAAGACCTGCGCCGCGCGCAATGCTATGTGGGCGAGAACGATGGGCGAGTGGTGGCTACCTTTGTGTTGGCCGAGGACCCTGACCCCACTTATGCGCGCATTTGGCAGGGCCAATGGCTCGACAACGAACGTGCTTACCACGTTATCCACCGCATGGCCGCCGAAGAAACGCAACGCGGCGTGTTTGCCGAGGTGATGAGGTTTTGCAAGTGCAGGGCCAAGAATTTGCGTATCGACACCCATCGCGACAACGCCCCGATGCTGTACAACATCAAAAAATACGGCTTTGCCTATTGCGGGGTGATACACACCGACAATGGAAGTGAACGCTTGGCCTTTCAATGGCTGCGAACAGAAACATACTAAAATGATAAAGCAATATGAAGAGAGTTCTTATTAACACCAACATGGTTGCAATGCTGCTGATGCTGATGGCACTGGTGGCACAGCCTGTTTGGGCGCAACACCAGTTCGGCGAAAGGCGCAAGAGTTATGGCTATGGTGTAGACCGGAACGCCGTTTATTTTGAAGGGCGCATGATACCTGGTGCTGATGCGCGCACCTTTGAATATCTGGGGCATGGATATGCGCGCGACCGCCGTGCGGTTTACTATCGTGGCGAGGTGCTGCGGGGAGCCAATCCGCGCACGTTCCGCGTGGTGGGCGATGCCGAAGACCAGCCCTTAGTGGTTGTCCCCGATGGGGGTAGGCCCGATGTAGGCCCGCGAGATGGTGGCGATTGGGGGCGTTTCCCCGAAGAATTGCTGCCTGGAAACAACTTGGGTTTCGGCTATTCGAAGACCAATTTCGACGTATATTACCTCGGAAAGAAGATAGATGCCTCGGCTAGTAGCTTTCAGGTGCTTAGCTTTGGTTACGCCAAAGATGCTTTCAACATTTATTTTGAGGGCGTAGAAGTGGAAGATGCCTCAAACGGTTCGTTCCGTGTGCTGATTGATGGCTATGCCAAAGATGCGTTCAACGCTTACTATCGTGGGCGCGAAATACCCAATTGCAACGTGCGCACCTTTGAGTGTATGGGTAAAGGCGTGGCACGCGACGACGAGAATAAGTATTATCTGGGGCAGAAAGTAGTGTGGTGATGGCCTTACCCAATGGGGTAAAGGCGCATTCCCCTCGTCCACGCTCCAAGACCTAAGTGCAATAGTATGCTTTGCTGGCAGCGCGACAGGCTTGCTGAATGTTTCAATTCGGCAAGAGAAACGCTGTTGTTGGCTGCTGAACGCGTCAACTCACAAGCTTGTCAACTCACAACATCGTCAACTTGTTCTGCGACTACAAGGCAGCTTGTACTGGCACTACAAGACGCTTGTAGCGGCACTACAAGGTGCTTGTAGCCCCACTACAAACGGCATTGTACAGATATATTGCAGGCAACTTGTTGGCAGACGAACTTCTAAAAAACAAGCCATTTTGCCATAACGGGCCAAGATAAGGTTACTGAAAGTGTAGAGAACACCCGCACTAAGCCCTAGAAAACAGTTTCGCCCCTTTATCTCTTTTTGAGGATTTCGCATTTGGCTTTTCAGCCTTGCGAATGTCCCAAACGAGATAAAGGGGCGAAACTTTATATGGCGGTATGCGCAAAAGCGCAACCTATTACTTCACGATAAGCAAATAATAGTTTTTCTTTCCGCGCTGAACAAGCAGGTATTTGCCATCGATAAGGTCGTCGGCAGTAACAGGGCGGTCGGCAGCGGCAAGCTTTTCCTTGTTCAGCGACACGCCTCCCCCTTGCACCAGCTTACGCATTTCGCCCTTGCTGGCGAATACTGGCACGTCTTCGCGCGTGAAAAGGTCGATGGCAGGCAGCCCAAGCAGTGCCTTATCCAGTTCGTAATGCGGCACGCCCTCGAACACATCGAGCAGTGTTTGCTCGTCTAGTTTAAGCAGATTTTCTTTTGTTGCCTTGCCAAAAAGAATGTTGCTGGCCTCCATAGCTTGGTCGAGTGCGGCCTGCGAATGAACCATAACGGTAACCTCTTCGGCCAATCGCTTTTGCAATGGGCGCCTTCCTGGGTCTTCGTTTTGTTCGGCTACCAGCGCGTTTATCGTTTCCTTATCCAGCGAAGTGAATATCTTGATGTAGCGTTCGGCATCGGCATCGCTTACGTTAAGCCAGAATTGGTAGAACATATAAGGAGAAGTGCGCTTGGCATCGAGCCATATATTGCCACCCTCCGTCTTGCCGAACTTCGTTCCGTCGGCCTTAGTGATGAGCGGACAAGTAAGCGCATAGGCCTCGTTTTCTACGCCTAGCGTGCGGCGAATAAGCTCTGCGCCCGTGGTCATGTTGCCCCATTGGTCGTTACCGCCCAGTTGTAGCTTGCAACCTTTGGTTTCGTAGAGGTGTAGAAAGTCGTAACCCTGCAACAATTGGTAAGTAAACTCGGTGAACGAAAGGCCGTCGCGAGCATCACCATTGAGGCGTTTCTTCACGCTATCCTTGGCCATCATGTAGTTAACAGTGATGTGTTTGCCCACCGTTCGTGCGAAATCGAGGAACGAAAAGTCTTTCATCCAATCGTAGTTGTTCACCATCTCGGCGGCGTTGTCGCCCTTGGCATCGAAGTCGAGGAACTTCGCCACCTGTGCTTTGATGCACTCTTGGTTGTGATATAGCGTTTTCGAGTCGAGCAAATTACGTTCCATGCTCTTGCCCGAGGGGTCGCCAATCATGCCCGTTGCACCTCCAACGAGGATGATGGGCTTGTGTCCGCACATCTGCAAGTGGCGCAACATCATGATTCCAGCGAGATGCCCGATGTGCAAAGAGTCGGCTGTGGGGTCTGTTCCAAGGTACGCCGTAACCGTTTCCTTCTGCAACAGTTCTTCTGTTCCAGGCATAATCTGCGCCAACATGCCGCGCCATCTTAGTTCTTCTACAAAATTTTTCTTCATCGGGATATGTAAAGGATGTTTATTAGTTTATGAGTGGACGAGTTAACGAGCTTTTTTTAGTTGTCGAGTTAACAAGTTGACAAGTTAACAAGTTAACGAGTTGACAAATGTGTTAGTCTACAATTTTACAAGCTCACAAGTTAACGAGCTGAGTGATTAGCCACTAGTAAGTGGTAAATTCACAAGTCATTTCACTCCCCTCCCCCCTTGGAGAGGGGCCGGGGGTGAGGCCGAGAGTGTGCAAGGTTGGGCTGGGGGTGAGGCTTTCACGGCACTGGGTCGTATCCGCTACCGCCCCACGGATTGCATCTCAACACGCGCCAAACGGCCAAGGCCAAGCCCTTAAATGGGCCATGCTTGATGATAGCCTGGCGGGCATACTCTGAACAAGAGGGCGTAAAACGGCACGAGGGGGGCGTGTAGGGCGAGATGGCCAGCTGATAAAAGCGGATGGGCAGCAACAAAAGCCACACTGCAACACGCCGCAACAGACCTAAAAGGGCACGAAGCGCATTCATAAGCTTTCTCCTATACGGCGTAACAGGTTCTGCACCTTGTCTTCAACCACGGCCGAAGTGTGGTGTTTGGCGTCCAGCCAAAGGAAACCCAGCGTTATTTTTCTGCCTTTTGGCAACTTGTTATAAAGCAAATGCTTGTTCTTGCGATAGGCTTCGCGCACCTGCCGTTTAACCCTATTGCGGTCGATGGCGTGCTTAAACCTGCGCTTAGGCACGCTTATCAGCATCTGTACGGCGGCTATCGTCTGCTGTTCTTCGGCCGAAAAGGGCAGTACCAGATACACCACCCGCAAGGGAAAGGCAGCGAGCGACCGGCTATCTGCACCACAAAAGAGCTCCTCGGTGAGCTTTTTGCCACAGGCGCGCTCTTCTTTTCTTAGCTTTTGCGATACCGTTGCTGCCATTGTTACTGGGTTTGAAGGATGATTTAGACCGTTGCACGCACCGCCAGCGAGTGATGCGCGCTTACCAAATAAGGCAAAAAGTGCACGCGCCAACACGCGTATTATACGCCTTCGAGGTCTAAGTGGCGAGCCTTACTTATGCTCGTCGAGATAGGCTTTCAATGCGCCCGACATCGAAGGATATTCTTTCGAGGGAGCTTGGAAGTCCAATCGCAAGCCCTCATCGGTGATGGCTTTCGACGTTGCTGGGCCGAATGTGCCGATACGAACATCGCCTTGCTCGAAGTTGGGGAAGTCTTTGACGAACGATTTAACAC
>CAUPVH010000167.1:0-4875 GCA_963514635.1 uncultured Prevotella sp.
GAAGAAAGGATAAACCAACACCACCCTACGGCTCGTTAGCCTGAACAAAAAAGTGCGTTTCTTGGCACGACAACATGCAAACCAAATTGCATCTTGCCACGCCAAGAAACGCATTTTTTATGTAAAAGGCATGCTGGTACATTCAAACAAACGCCCCATTTCCCTTTGCAGTCAGGCCTTTTCAATGGCCTGCCACATTGCATTCACCCTTACTTCACCACCACAGCTTTAATAATCTTCATGTCTTCGAAAGGCCTACTACGCTCGTCGCAGGGCGTTTTCTGTATCTTTTCTACCACGTCCATCCCTTCAACCACTTCTCCAAACACAGTATAAGTGCCGTCGAGGTGTGGCGTTCCGCCTTTCTTAAAGTAGGTTTCGCGTTGTTCGGGCGTCAGCTTTACACTGCCGTTGGTTCTCAAATCCAACTTCGCCTGCACGGCATCGAGCTGATAATCGGTCATACGTTTGCCGTAAACGATGTAGAATTGAGCCGAAGACGACTCCCATTTGGGGTTAACATCGTCGCCTTCGCGTGCAGCTGCCAATGCGCCACGCTTGTGGTAATACGTTGGAAACACTATTTCGGCAGGCCCAGTATAGTCGGGCGAGTAAACACCAGCAGGCTCTCCGAAGGCCGCATGGCGCGAAGTAGAGTCGCCACCTTGTATCATAAAGTTCTCTATTACTCGGTGAAAAAGGGTTCCATTGTAATACCCCGACTTCACAAGTCGTATAAAATTGTCGCGATGTTTAGGCGTTTCATTATACAAAACCACGCGGATGTTGCCTAGATTGGTTTCTAACAACACCTGATGCCGAACCGTATCGACCTGCGTTTGCGCCAAAGCTACCATGCAAAACATGGCGCAAACTAAAGTAAACAATGCTTTTTTCATAACTTTAAGTTTGTAAGTTTATAAGGTTCTCAGAGTTTATAAGTTTATGAGTTGTTGAGTTTGTGAGGTTATGAGGTTTTGAGTTGGTGAGGTTTTGAGTTGGTCAGTTTATAAGTTTGTGAGCTTATAAGTTGGTAAGTTTGTCTCATCACGTTCAGCATTCATCGCTCATTAACCGATAAGCATACCAACTCAAAACCTCATAAACTTATAAACTGACCAACTCAAAACCTCATAAACTCAACACCTCACACTCACTTTAATAGCTTTCGCCGTTCATTATCTCGTCTTCGGTAATGGATTTGCGGTCAATGGCGCGCCACGCGGCAAAGATATAAGCCAATACGAAGGGGATAAGTAGCGACACAACCGACATGGCTGTTAGCGTAAACTCGCTGCCAGAGCTATTGGCAATGGTGAGCGAACTTTGCAAATCGGCGTTAGAAGGATAGTAAGCCGTGTTGTTCCAGCCTGCACAAAGCAGCAGAACCAACACCACCAACACCACGCCAACACCGCCAAACCAGATGCCACGCTTAAAGTTGGGGTCGCGAAGGGTACGCACAATGCCGTAGAGTAGCGACACAACGCCCACCAAAAGCACGAGGGTTAGATACCACATCGTGGTGAGATTGTGCAGATACTTAAAGGGTTGCACAAAGATAAGGCCCGTTTGTGGGTCGTAAGCATAGCCATCCTTCAACAGTACGTGTACCAAGAAACTCAAAAAGAATGCTAAGAACACCACAGTACAAAGGCGCAGTCGCTTACGAGCGCGAGTTACGATTGCCTCGTGCGCCACATTATTAATAATATACAGCAAACCCAATACGCGCGCCAAGAAGAACACAGCAACGCCTAAGACAACGTTCCACAAGTCGAGTAAAGCATCTAGCCCATGACTGCCATTGGCCCAACGGCTAATCACTGGTTGCGCCATAGCCGTAATGTTACCTTTATCAACAACGAAGTTAGAGCCGTTGAAGAACGTGGCCACAGCACCGCCCAAGAGTATCGGCCCTACAACGCCGTTGATGATTAGGAATGTTTGGAAGGTGCGAACGCCCAAGAGATTGCCCAACTTGTTTTGGAATTCGTAGCTAACGGCTTGAATAACAAACGAGAAAAGTATGACCATCCAAAGCCAATAGGCTCCGCCAAAGCTTGTACTATAAAACAATGGGAACGATGCAAAGAAACCACCACCGAATACCACCAATGTAGTAAAGGTAAATTCCCACTTTCGGCCAGTGGAATTAACCACCAACCGGCGTTCGTTCTCGGTCTTACCAAGGGTAAATATAAGGGTGTTTGCGCCCTGAACAAACATCAGGAACACGAGCAATGCGCCTAAGAGCGACACCAAGAACCACCAATAATGTTGCAAAAATTCGTATGACATGATAAATTATTTATTCTGTTAAAGGGGAAGAGGGAAAAGCTGAAAGGGTGAAAAGATGGCTAACGCCCACAAAGCCGCGTATGTTTTTGCTATCTTAGTTTCCCTAGATTTTCTAGAAATCCTAGCCCCAGGTTTCTTGGGGAACCTAGATTTCTTACAGACGCAAGCCCCAACGCATTAGGCTTAACCCCTCCTTTAAAGTAGCAAAGCTATCCACGCCCCTCCCTTTGGAGAGGGGTTGAGGGTGAGGCTTTTTATTTTCCGTACTCAGGACCCTTCTTAATTTGTTTAACCAAGATGTTTATTTCTACCACAAGCAGCGTGGTAAACAAAGCCAAGAAGAGGAAGAAGGTTGTGGCAATAGAGGCAGGACTAACGTCGCTTACCGCCACCCAGGTGGGCAACATGTCTTGAATGGTCCAAGGTTGGCGGCCCAACTCGGCCAAAACCCATCCTGCCTCAGAGGCGATGTAGCCCATCGGCAAGGTGCACATGCCCAAAATAAGTAGCCAACGATAGCGCGACAAGTCTTTGCGATAACTGAAAAAGGTGAGAACAGCAAAGAAAAGCACGAAGAACGAACCCAAACCAACCATCAAACGGAACGACCAGAAGGCAAGGGGAATGTAGGGCACCACCTGTTCTTCCTTCTCTACGTAACCATATCCAAAGTATTTCATATTGGCTTTGATGATGGGCAACACCTTCTGAGCGGTTGTTTCGTCGCCCGCCTTTTTGGCTTTGCGATACACCATCAGGGCATTTACGGCTGCCTTACCCATCACCATCTTCTCTGCCACCGATGGTTCGCGTGTACCGTCGGCCTTAACATAACCATCCAGCAGGTCGTTAACACCAGGTACAAAACCATGCGCGGTGTGAGTAGCCATCACCGAGAGGGCATAAGGAATAGAAACATGGCATGCAAGTTCTTCGCCTGAACGATAATCGTGCTGCTTAAAGGGATTAACCAAAGCAATTGCAGTAAGGCTTTGGCTCTCGCCACCCTTGCATAATGCCTCCATAGCAGCCAACTTCATGGGTTGAACCTTACCAACGAGCGTGGCAGAATGGTGTCCCGTCATAGCTGCGAGCACCGAAGCCACAAAACCAACGCAAGCGGCTATCTTCATGCTTTGCTTAGCCAGTTCCATTTCGCGTTTCTTCAACAGATAATAGGCACTTACAGCCACCACGAATACGGCTCCTACAATCCACGAAGAGGTTACCGTGTGGCAGAACTTATCAATGGCAAAGGGCGACAAGGCCACATCTGCGAAACTTACCATCTCGTTGCGCATGGTATCGGGATTGAACTCGCAACCCACGGGATATTGCATCCAAGCATTGGCCACCAATATCCACCAAGCCGAAATGGTTGCGCCGATACCTGTGAGCCATGTTGATGCAAGGTGGAAACCTGGCGAAACCTTTTTCCATCCGAAGAACATCACAGCCACAAACGTACTTTCCATAAAGAAGGCCACAATGCCTTCTATGGCCAAGGGCGCACCAAAGATGTCGCCTACAAACCACGAGTAGTTGCTCCAATTGGTGCCGAACTGAAACTCCAAGATAATGCCAGTGGCCACGCCCATAGCAAAGTTAATACCGAATAGTTTCTGCCAAAAGTGCGCTACATCTTTCCAAAACTGCTTTTTGGTGCGATAATAGCAGGTCTCGGCAAGGCCCATGATAACGGCAAGGCCAAGCGTAAGGGGCACAAAGAGCCAATGGTACATGGCCGTAAGGGCGAACTGCGCGCGCGACCAGTCTATCGTACCCGTTGAAATGTCTAGAAATAGTTGATTGAACATAGTTTATTTTAATGATTATTATTTCCTTGTGTTGTGCGATTTGCCTTTTTGGGCGTTCTGTCTGCCAGCCTTCGCCATGCCCAGTTGCCCCGGTTTACAATGGCCGCCACTATTTTTGGCGTTGGTCTAGCGTGCGCGACACATAGTCGGCCTCCCCTCCTTTGGGTGCATTTGCTTTCAAAAAGTTGGGAAAGAAAAACACTTTGAGGATGGCAAACATGATGAAGAGCTTGATGAATATCACCAGCCACAACTTCTTACCCAATGTCATGCTCCTAAAACCATCATAGTAAAGGTCGAACGCGCGGTACCAAAAGCTTTTCTTGTTCATTCTTATTGTAATGTTTACAATGTGCAAATATAATAAAAATATCGTAACGATGTGCGTAATACAGACATTTTTTACCAAAGAGAAGGGAAAAGGGGAAAGAGGCTTTCAAAGGTGAAAGGGTGAAAAGGTGAAAAAGTGAAAAGATGGCTGCGCCTTCTGATAAACGATTTTGGCTAGTATAACTAGAAAACCAAAAGGCCTAGATTAACTAGAATACCTAGAAAGCCTAGAATAACTAGAATACCTAGGTTAACTAGAATAACTAAAAAACCGCCAACATACCAAACAAAACGTTTGCCCAAGCGTTAAGTTACGCTCCAACTATTGTCCGCTTTTCAGCATATATTTTAACATTATGAGTGGCTTTTTTTCCACCAATCGCCAACCTTGCCGCAAAAAATCGATTCTCGCGAAGGTTGGTTTTGA
>CAUPVH010000168.1:0-4845 GCA_963514635.1 uncultured Prevotella sp.
TTATGCCGAGGCACTTAACGAATGCGACCCAACAAATCCCGATATAGCCCTTTATCTCAACAAGGTTCGTAATCGGGCATCACTCCCTAACGTGTCGGCACTTTCGCAAGAGCAGATGCGTGCTGTTATTCAGCACGAACGCCGTGTTGAATTGGCCTTTGAGGAGCACCGCTCTTGGGATGTTCGCCGTTGGAAGATTGCCTCTTCTACGCTCGGAGCACCCCTCATGGGCGTACAAATTGAGCGAAAGCCTTTGGGCGGATACACCTACATGCCTGTAAAAGTGGAACAAAGAGTGTTTCAACCCAAGATGTATTGGTATCCAATACCTCAGTCGGAAGTGCTCAAATTAAAGCAATGGAAACAAAATAATGGCTGGTAATTAAACAATCTTATCATGATAAAGTTAAAGAATATAGTGGCAATGCTGTCCCTCTTAGGCGCGATAGCTTGCACCGAAAATAACATAGCCTACGATGAAGTGGTGGATGTCCCCGAAGGCGTTTACCTTTCTGGCCCCTCGTCCGAATTTTCTTTGCCCATAGAGGCTGGGCGATTAACGGCCGGCTCGCGTGCCAACATGTTGAGTATTCGCGCTTGGTTGAAGAAAGATGGCCATTTTAAAATCTCGTATGTTGGCACCGACGGACAGCCTGTGGCCTATGGTAAGGGAAGTGAAATAACGCTTGCCAATAACTACGTCAATACGTTTAGCTTATCAGCGGATGCCGAAGGTTTCTCTGTTCCTACCGAAGGGCTTTATCAAGTGGTTGTTAACAAGCAGCGAAAAGAGTTGACCCTCATTCCCATGCAGTTCTCCATGCAAGCCGATGGTGCGCTTACAACAGACGGAAACACGGCTGTTGCGCTTAGCAACGTGGCTTACGACAAGCTTACGCACATCGTAACTTGGAGCAATGCCGACTCTACCCAACAGCTATTGCCCAATAAGTATGTGTTCAACATGAACAATGGCGTTCCGCTTTATCTGCGCGACAGCGATACGGAGAACGACACGCTGTCGACTGTTTTCACGGGCATGGCCTTGGCAGAACGCACCAACCAACTCACCGAAGTTTATCAAGAACTCACCAATCAGTCTGCCGTAAAGCTTAAATTCCCTTTGAAAGGACAGTATAGTGTGCAGGTGCAATACAATGTCTTAACAGGAAAGTTTGCTGCGCGCATGGGTGGAAAGGGCGTTGAAGTAACGGGACTTGCCAACGAACTCTATATGGGCGGCACCAATTTTGGGGCATGGAACACCAACGATGTGGTGAAGATGGCGCCTGTTGGTGCTGTTGGCAATGGCGAATTTTGGCGGTTATGCCATTTGCAAGCAGGAAAAACGATGGAATGGGCAACGGCAAAAGATGGTTCGCAAGCCTTTTCTTCGTTAACCACGATGCAGGGCGTTACTTTGGATGGAAATGGAAAAGCCACGGTGAACACTACCGGACTGTATTTGGTTTATGTAAACTTAGACCGCAAATTAATTGCCTTCGAAACGCCAAAGGTGTATGCCGCAGGAGAGGCGTTGGGCAATAAAGAACTGCCCTTAACATCCAACGGCAGCCGCTTGCAGGTAGAAACAACCGAGACGGGAAACCTTAATCTCTTTGCTTTTTCCGACCAAAACGCACGCGATTGGGCAACGATGCAGTTCACCATTCGCAACGGCAAGGTGGTTTATCCGGGTGTAGCCGTGAACGAAATGCCTGCGCTACCAGTGGCCAAAGGCACAACGGTTACGCTCAACATGGCCGACAATACGGCTGATTTTGGCGGAACAACCCCCGAAAACCTTATACCAGAAGGGGTTAAGCAACTTTATATGACAGGCGACGACTTTGGAAAATGGGATTGGAACGCTCCCGAAATAGCATCGTTTGAGAATGGCTATGCCGGTGCCGCTCGTTGGTTTTACATTACGTATCTGCGTGGCGGAACGGCATTGGAGTTCTCAACAGAGAAAGCTTTTGGTAAAGGAAACTTTGCCAAACTGAAAACAGCAACAGATTATAACGTTGTAAACGATAGGGCTGTTGTGCCTAGCGATGGCATCTATCTTATCTATGTGGGGTTGGATTCGCGCGAAATTGCCATTCAGCCGCTAGAACTGTCGGGCGATTGTGGCGGCTCTGCGGTACAGTTTACAACCAATGCCGATGGGCGAACCATGAGCGCAACGCTTGCCAGTGGAGGCCGCATGCGCATCTATCCCAACATACCTGCCTTTAAAAAAGTGAAGAAGTTTGGCTCGTGGAAACGCGAAGTCTACGTCGACCCTGTGTCTAAGGCCTTCCTGTATCGCAAAAATGGCGAAGGCGAACCCAACAAAGACTATGTGTGGAAGGCAGGAACAAAGATAACGATAGACTTTGTTTCGAAGAAAGCAACAATCCAAGAACCTTAAAAGTTCTATCGAGCAACTTTGCAATCGCTATCGTATTGCACGGCTATTCTAATCATCTGGTGTTGTAGGGTCTGTCCTATCGTGTGGCGAGTGCTATCCCATAACATCGCCAAGCGATAGCGATAGACTTACAATACAACAAATAATTGAATGTATGAAAACAATCATTGCAACCATTTGTGCCCTAAGTATGGGCTACATCAGCATAAGCGCACAACCCAATGTGCCTAAAACGCACGCTTTACCCGGTTGGACCAGCTTGAAAGGCGACGAGTTTAACGGCTCGTCTGTCGATAAAAAGCTTTGGGGACTCTATGGAGATGCCACAAAAAACTACGCCAACGATTACTATGGCAATAACACGGGCCAAGGTATGGCGCAGGTTTACCGCGACAAGATGGTTACGGTAAAGAACGGCATCCTAACAGTCCGTGCCACGCGAGATGCCATTCAGACGGGCATTCGCCGCCCTTCACTGCCCGACCCCGATGTTGACTATGGCCCAATAATGCGTTATCCGCTAAAACCTAACCACAATTATACCACAATTGGGTGGTGGTCGGGCGCATTGTCTAGTCGAGATGCCGAGGGTGGCGGCAGGTATTATCCGCTTTATTCGCGTATCGAAGTAAAGGCAAAGATACCTTATACCATCGGTGTTTGGATGGCATTATGGCTGCGCCACCGCTATGGAGGTGCCGGAACCTTTGAAATTGACCTCGAAGAATTCTTCGTGAACGATGATGATAAGGACATAACACATAACTGGGAAGGGCACACTTACCATTTTAAAGGAAAAAGAACCGTTCACCAATCCGTACACGGACTAGACCGCGCAAAGGCATATAAGGACCCAAACACGGGCGAAACCAAGTATAAAACAACCTATAACCATAACGATTTTGCCGACCGCATAAGGGAGATTGACTTCAATCCGGCAGAAGATTTCCATGTGTACGGGGCGCAAATGGACCCGCTGCCGGGCGACTCTTCTGTTCATCTGGCCGTTAGTTTCTTGTTAGATGGAAGGGTAAGGTCGGTATTTACAACCAAAACGGATAAGGTAGGCGGCTCTTCTGAATATCGTTTCAATGAGTTGTTGAAAGACAAATACATTAAAGGCAACATCGACCATATTTGGGATGTGGCGATAACCGGACAGGTTGGCGGCAAACCCGACGGCCAAGGCGGTGGCGTGTTGTACCCTGAAATGGACCCGAGGTATGGCGGAAACCTCAATAAAGTGCCTCGCAATTATGAAATGGATATTGATTGGCTGCGCGTTTTTAAGCGAACCAATAAGGCACTATGGCTTGGCTCTATGCCCAAGGGCTCGGATTGGAAAACAAAAAACGTGGCACTAGAAATGTCTGCAACGCAGTTTAAGGGCTTGCAAGTGGGCGATCAGCTTGTAATGGACATCGATACGCTCAGCAACTCTGAATATCGAAAAGTGGGAAAGCTGAAACTCGACATCTACGACTACAACGGCAATGCCATTACAACACTGAAACCCGAACTTGCACAACGCGATGCACAAGTAACCTTTATTGTTACAGACGACCTCTGCAAGAAACTGAAAGCCAAAGGGGGCGTGATGAAGGGCGAAAACATCCGCTTGTTCTCCGTTTGTCGTTCGCAAAGAGACAGTGCCAAGTGGGTGGGTTTCAAACAAATGGCAAATGGCGAGGTGCTTATTCCTGCCACCATGTTTGCAGACATAGAGAAAGGCCAACAAATAGAAGTGATGGTGCGAGACGTTGCTGCCGGAGGAACGCTTTGCCTACGACAATTTAAGAAACCAGATGCAGGTAAGAACCATAGACCCGACCTTTCGGCCGATAAAGCCGCAGGAAACGTTTTGCCCTTAAAGGCAGGGCGTGACGAAAACACCTACACGTTTACCCTCAACGCGCAAGCCGTAAAGGAGTTAAAGCAACACGGACTGGCCGTAACGGGCAAGGGATGTTACTTGCGAAGTGTGCGAATTGTTGGCGAAAAGAAGAATACGGCTGTGAATAAGGTAGAAACTCACGCCCAAACCAACACGGCCGTCTACACCATCGACGGCCGCAAGGTGGCCGAACGCTGGCAGGAGGGCACGTTTCCGCGCGGCATCTATATCGTAGGGGGACGTAAAGTAATCGTAAAATAAGGTAAAAAGATCGTTTCCTCCTGTACGCCGTGGGCTTTCTTCGCCTTAGAGTTAGGAGTTCATTTCTTATGAGTAAGCTAGCACATAGTAGGCTTTAACATCAGTACAACGCGGCTTGTACTGACACTACAAGGCACTTGTACTGGCACTACAAGATGCTTGTAGCGTGACTACAAGCCGCTTGTAGCCACACTACAAACGGCTTTGTACTGATAAGGTAGGTTCTAAAAATTACCTTTGCTGTATTTTTAGCTTTTAGCTGAGCAGGTTTTGC
>CAUPVH010000169.1:0-4843 GCA_963514635.1 uncultured Prevotella sp.
ATGCCTGCCATAGTGGCTGATGTAAAACGGCTTGTAACCTTTTGGCGCAGGCGTCTGCGCCTTTTGCGGACCGGGGTAGGCCCAGTAATTACCGGCAGACATAAGTCTGTCTTTCTTGAAATCTTCTTTGGCCTGTTGGGCAAACGCACCAACGCTAAGGGTCAAAGCGTAAAATAGAATTGTAGCTTTTCTCATAAGGCGATAATAATGAATGTGCAAAGATAATTAATTTTTTGAACTTGGCCAAGATAATGGGGAGTTAAGGGTGAAAAGGTGAAAAGGTGAAAAGATGGCTAACGCCACCTAGGCATTTGGCTTAACTTCTTAACTTCTAAAGATGAAAAGGTGAAATAATGGCTGCGTCTGCTGATGAGAAAGGATTTTGTTTTACTAGAAAACCTAGAAAACAAGAAAACCTAGGAGAGCTAGGAGTCCTTGAAATTCAAGAAATCCTAGAAACACTAGAATAGCTAGAAAGCCTCGTATAAAGAGGGTATAGCCCTCCCTAGCGAGCGAAACGAAAGCTTGTTTCCCAATCCATTTGCGCCCTATCGCCAGCCAACTTCTAGCCCAACACATTTGTTTTCCTCAATTCTTTTGCGTAATTTCGCCGTTGTTTTACGGCTTAGCGGCCGCCAAAATTTAGTATCACATCATCATTAACATATCACAATGAGCAAATTAGTTGTTAACTCTTACGAAGAGTTTGCCGCCCATTTGGGCGAAGAGCTGGGCGTTTCGCCGTGGCTGGAAATAGACCAAGAGCGCATTAACCTCTTTGCCGATGCCACACTAGACCATCAATGGATACATGTTGACGTGGAGCGCGCCAAGCAAGAAAGCCAGTTTAAGAGCACCATTGCACACGGATACCTAACACTTTCGCTGCTGCCCCACTTGTGGGAACAGATTATTGAGGTGAACAATATCAAGATGTTGGTGAACTATGGCATGGACAAGATGCGCTTTGGACAGGCCGTGGTGACGGGAAGCCGTGTGCGACTGGCTACTAAACTGCATGCCATCAGCAACATTCGCGGCATCTGCAAAACCGAAATCGAGTTTAAGATTGAAATCGAAGGACAGCGCAAACCTGCACTCGAAGGCATCGCCACCTTCTTATATTATTTCGAGTAAAACCTTATCATAGCCCATTCCGTACCCAACAAAAATGCTGTTTGTTGGCTTTCGGAATGGGCTTTCTATTGCATCGCTACACCATCAGTTTTCTTGGGGCGTGGTTCCAAGCGGCTGGTAGTGCAGCTCCATCAACCTTGTGCTGTTGTTCCAAGTTGCTGATGCCAGGTGTATCTGTTGTTGATATGCGGCGTTTTGGTGGCTAGCGGCACAACAAATCACCCTCTCTTTTGGTTAAAATATGTTAGCGCGCGTAACATCCTTTGCGCCCAATCGTCATTTATTACAGAGACAGAGATGAACAAAATAAGCTTTCGCAATGACATTCTGCCCTTAAAGGACAAACTATACAGGTTGGCGTTGCGCATTACGCTTAATGCTCGCGATGCCGAAGACATTGTGCAAGACACGCTCATCAAGGTTTGGAACAGGCGCGATCGCTGGGACGAGCTAGACTCTATCGAGGCTTTCAGCCTTACGGTGTGTCGAAATCTGGCGCTAGACAGCATCAAAAGGAAAGGACATAACAACCCCTCGATTGAAGATGCACATGCCGACAGGCCCGACCTAACGGCAAATCCTTACGAGGAAATGTTGCATAACGACCGCGTAAAGCTTGTGAGAGACATCATCAATGCCTTACCCGAGAAACAAAAAACGAGCATGCAGCTCCGAGAGTTCGAGGGGAAAAGCTATCGCGAGATTGCCCAGATAATGGAAGTGACCGAAGAACAGGTTAAGATAAATATCTTCAGGGCAAGGCAAGCGATAAAACAAAAGTTCAAAAATGCAGATGATTATGGATTATAAATATATCAACCAGCTATTGGAGCGCTATTGGAACTGCGAAACTTCATTAGAAGAAGAAGGTGTCCTGCGTGCGTTTTTCAGTCAGAAAGACGTTCCTGCTGAGCTGCGCCAGTACCAATCGCTCTTTGTCTACCAGCAAATGGAGAGCAAGGCGAAACATCTGGGTGCCGATTTCGACAGCAAGCTGTTGGCCATAATCAACGAGGAAGAGCCCGTTAAGGTGAAGGCACGCACCATCACGCTTACCCAACGCCTCATGCCGCTGTTCAAAGCAGCCGCCGTTGTGGCCATCTTCCTCACGTTGGGCAATGCCGCACAAGAGTCGTTCCAAACGAAACCCACTTCGCCCGCAGGCATGGCAGGATATAATAAGGTGGAGAAAGGGGCATCCGTTGCCCTAGGCGACTCGGCCGTTATCGACACCTTGAAGAAGTCGGGCGAACCCGCCGCCTCGCTCAACATCATTAAATAAGAAATTTTTCTATGCTTTCTCAATAACAATGTTTAGTAAAACAACATCGAAGCTGTGAAGCTTCTTTCTCTCAAATTTTTCATTATACTAACGTAAGGTCAACGGCCGCAGATACCCAAAAGGTGCTGCGGCCTTTACTTTTGGTGGGTGATCAAAGGTGGCGTATTGAGAAAAAGTGAGAAACTTAGGCATGTATAGCCACGCTTTTTACAAAGATATTCGTTACTTTTGCATTTAGCTTATTGGCATACAGTCAACACAATACCATTTTAATTCCCCATTAACAGAACAATATGAAACAACGGAAAATGACCATAAACCTCGTTTGGGCCAACATCTTTGCGGCAATCTTCTGTTTTGCCGTATTGCTGTTAAGCTCGTCTGTCTAGTATTTTGTGTGGGGTTTTCCTACATTTGAAGACTTCCACATACAGTTTCTTTCCAAGCACAACTCCCTTTTAACGTTCTTGGGTGTGTTCGTTGCACTTATGGCAGGCATAGTAGTGCACGAGCTGATACATGGCCTAACGTGGGCATATTTTGCCAAAAAGGGATTTAAGAGCATTCGGTTCGGTGTATTTTGGGAGATGCTCACCCCCTATTGCCATTGCTCCGAGCCCTTAACGGTTCGCCAATATTGCATCGGTGCCTTAATGCCTCTCGTGGTTCTAGGCATCATCCCCTTGGTATTAGCTTATCCTTTTAAAAGTATCTTGTTGCTTGGATGGGGCGTCTTATTCGTTTCTGCTGCCGCGGGTGACATCCTGATTGTGTGGAAAATACGCAAAGAACCCGCCGCGAATATGGTTTTGGATCACCCAAAAGAAGCAGGCTGCATGATTTTGGAGGAGGATTATTGAATAAGGTAATAGTTTAAGGCCTGTAAACAGACTACTCAATCTGTTTACAGGCCTAATATCTGCTCATAATATTCATGTGATAGAGCGTGCGTTCAGAAGGAAATTATATGGGCAACTTCTGAATAGCTAATGTTTTTATTTGTAGCTGTCAGCTACCCCATCTGCATAGCCTAATGCGTAAGCTGCATGTGGACTTTTGTGTCTTTGCGCTTGTGCTTGGCTCTCGTCTAAGCCTTTCATTATCTTATCGAAATCAATCTGAGTACGATGGTTAAGCCCATCCTGATAGCCTTGTTCATAAGCGCAAGCTGCACACTTGTGTCTTCCCCATCCACCTTGGTCAACGGGGAGCTTTTCCATAATGTCTTGGATTTCTGAGTGATCTTTTTTACAGGCCATAATACTTAATGTTTTAGTGATAAAATTATATTTGAAATCATCTTGACTTTTTCTAGTAGATGGAGAAGGTTCTTGTCTCCGTGCTGCAAAACCAAGATTAACAACTTTCCCTTATGTTGAGTTTATGCAAAGATACGAAAAAAAATAAAACTTCCTCTGACTAAATCGATAGAAAATGTGGGTATTTACCAAAAGTTGATCAGATGTTTATGACTAGGCGTTTACATTCGGCGACTGCTTTGCTCCGCTTGACATTAGAAATCATAAGTTCGGTTAACTTTCCTCGTTTGTCCGCATTTGAGTTAATCATCCGTGTGGCAAACACCCGTTGAATGTTGTATGCGGCATATAGGTTATCGAAAAAATTGTCCTTGGGGTCATAGCCCTTAACGTCAGAGTTGCTTAGAACAAACAAACTGCCACGCCCGCTTACCTCGTTACAGAAGTTTCGTAAACGCACTTGTTCTGCATCGTCAAAGGGCTCTTTAACGTAAGTGTTGAACGAAGAAGTGCTGTTCAACGGCTTGTATGGCGGGTCGAGGTAGAACAACGTGTCTTCACTGGCATAGCGCTTTGTAGCGTCAAAGTCGCCGCAAAGGATGTCCACGCGTTGCAAGAGGTCAGAGTCGGCCATGATAGTTTGTTCATCGCATATCTTAGGGTGTACGTATTTGCCATGAGGAACGTTAAACTTACCCTTGGAGTTCTCGCGATAAAGGCCGTTAAAACAAGTACGGTTTAAGAAGATAAAGATAGCGGCTTGTTCCACGTTCGTTAGTTCGTCATCGTTAAAACGCCTGCGTTTCTCCATAAAATAGGCCGTGCGCTCGGCATGGTTCATGGGCAGATACTCATTTTCAAGCACGCGAAGCGCACCAATAAGTTTCTTTGGCTTGGCCTTAATAACGCGATACACGTTTATCAGTTTTGCGTTTACGTCGTTGATAACAGCGTGCTGTATGTTGGGGTAGTGTTGTAATAGCCAAAACAAAACAGAACCTCCGCCAACAAATGGTTCCACATAGGTGATGTTCCTGTTGTGGAAATCTGTTGGTAAAAGGCTCTCTATGTCCGACAAGAGTTGCGTTTTCCCTCCTGCCCACTTAACAAACGGCTTTGCGCCTTTGTGTATAGTCATCAATACTTCTTGTTTTGACAATGCCAA
>CAUPVH010000170.1:0-4827 GCA_963514635.1 uncultured Prevotella sp.
AATATGTTGATGAATTTGTGTTTAGATATAATACACGTGATAATTCAACTAAAGATAGATTTAATAGATTACTTTCAAATTTAGAAAATTGTTTAACTTATAAGGAACTAATTTATGGATAATAAAAGACAAATTTTACACGAAGGAGAGCTGCATTTAGGCGGAATGGCAATTCCCTGCTATATTCTTGAAGATGGTACAAGAGTATTGTCTGGTAGGGGTATGCAAGATGCATTAAAAATGGTTGATGACTCAGAAGATGCGAAACAAAAAGGAGGGACCAGACTAGTTCGGCATTTAGGTCAAAAATCTTTAGAACCCTTTATTTATAAGGGGAGAGAACAGGACCACTTTGAACCAATATTGTGTTATCGTGGAGACCAAAAGGTTAATGGTTATGAGGCTACTGTGTTAGCAGATATTTGTGAAGCATTTTTAGATGCACGTAAATCTATAACTATATCACCAAGACAGAAAATAATAGCAGACCAATGCGAAATACTAATTAGAGGCTTTGCAAGGGTTGGTATTGTTGCATTAGTTGACGAAGCTACAGGGTATCAGTATGATAGGGAACGTTTTGAATTACAAAAAATATTAAATGCTTATATCTCTGAAGAAATATTAAAGTGGCAACTAACATTTACCGATGATTTTTATAAGGAAGTATATAGATTGTGGGGATTGCCATTTATACCAAAATATATTAAAAACAAGCCTTCATTTATTGGAAAACTAACAAAAAAATATATTTATGATTTACTTCCTAGAGGTGTCGTTGATAAAATCAAAGAAAAAACAGGCAAAACAGAAAAGGGAAACTGGAAATATAAATGGCATCAATCATTAACGCCAGAGGTTGGTAAGGAGCATTTAAAGAAACAAATTATTGAAGTAACAACTTTAATGTCAATATCTCAATCTAAAGAGCAATTTCATTCATTGTTTCAACAGAAATACCATAAAGCACCTATTCAATTACAATTAGAGTTTAATGAGCAAATAAAAGAACCGGAATTATCAGAATACGACCAGAAATTAAAAAAAGCAATAGAGTATAATCCAAAGAAAGATAAGGATAAAAACTAATTCAAAGCACCTACTAAAATAGGTGCTTTGAATTATCATTCAGTGCAAACTAATATATAATTACAAAATAATAACTTAAGGTTTCTGACTGGCTATGCAGCACACCTTTCCCAATAAAAAAGGTTCTTCCGTTAAATGCGTAGATGAGGACTTTTGTTCTTAGTAAGGATGATTTTTTTATATCATTTCTCACCATTTATACTATCCTCATTTTTAGTTAGTTATATTTTCTGTTATTGATTATTAGGTGACGGATCTGTTTACCTGTAAAAGTTAATTATTGTACAAATCTATCCATTTAACGGAAGAACCATAAAAAAGGGGAAAGGAGATGAATGTTTTTACCGAATGGACGTATGAATTAATGAACTCGCCCATTGGCAAACTGGCATACTCGCCAGTTCGCCAATGGGCGACAAAACACAAAGTTCGCTAAGAGGAAGGTGGCATCAGCAGCTTTCTACCCTTTCTACCCTTTCAATTTTTCAGGTTTAAGCAAGCCTAAACGCAACACGTAGCTAGGCCAACAGCCGCTTAACGATGGCCGAGATGGTGCCGCCATCGGCCAAGCCAGCCATTTGTTTGCTAGCCATGCCCATCACGCGGCCCATATCTTTCATTGTGGCAGCACCCGTTTGTGCGATGATTTCTTTCACCTTCGCCTCTATTTCGGCCTCCGATAGAGCGGCAGGCAGGTATTCTTCAATAACCTTTACTTGTGCCAATTCGGCCTCGGCAAGGTCTTGACGAGCCTGTTGAACGAAGGTTGCAGCAGATTCTTTACCCTGTTTAGCTAGCTTTTGAAGTATTTTCAGGGCGTCGGTGTCTTCAAGAACGTCGTTTGCGCCTGGTGCCGTCTTGGCCTCTAGAAACACTTTCTTAATGTTGCGAAGGGTGTCAAGGCGCACCTTGTCGCGCGCTTTCATCGCCTCCTTAATGTCGTTGCTTATCTGTTCGAATAATTGAGCCATAATTTTAATCTTAATGGGGTTGATGCAATGGATGAAACGGATGGTGTGGGATAAGGCCTGTACTTCCCAGGAATGCCCACTAGGCAAAGCTAATGGTTCCCTGCATGGTTGTTGGCGGCTCCACCTCGTCTTGTTTTTTCTTCTGCACGGTAGTGCTGTAACCACGTATCTCTTCAAGCTTTTGTTGCGAACGAGCGTAGGTTGGCGACTCGTCGACGGCGAAAATAATGTCTTCGTTGTCGAGGTCGTCTGGGCGGAAGAGGTAGATATTGGTATGCCTCTTGGTGCGGCCGCCAGGCATGTCGGTACCATAATACGTGTCGATGCGCTTGGTTCTATCCAACCGTTCCTGGGCTTTGCGGGCGGCATCCTCGATGTCTTCAATCGACTTACGGGCAGTTCTTTCGGGTGTAGTGGTGATGTTCTCCACACCAAAGCCTGTGGCAAGGACGGTAACTTTTACCTTATCGCCAAGACTCTCGTCGAAAGTGACGCCCCATTTGAAGATGAAGTCGGGACCGAACTTGGCCATAAACTCGTCTACATCGTTAATCTCTTCCATCATGAGGTTAGAACCTTGGTTGTTCTTCTCGCTGAACGAGATGTTGAGCAGTAGTTTCTTAGAGTTGAACACATCGTTATCGTTGAGCAAAGGCGAGTTAAGCGCATCGTGTATGGCCTGTTGAACGCGGTTTTCGCCTTCGCCATAGCCCGAACTCATGATGGCCACGCCACCATCTTCTAACACCATTTTCACGTCGTTGAAGTCGAGATTCATAAAGCCGTGGTAGGTTATTATCTCGGCAATGCTCTTTGCGGCAACGCTTAGTGTGTCGTCGGCGCGCTTGAAAGCCTCGATTAAGGACAGTTCGGGGTAAACCTGGCGCAGACGTTCGTTGTTGATAACGAGCAAGGCATCTACGTGTTTGGCCATTTCTTCTACGCCATCCAAGGCTTGGTCTATCTTTCTTAGACCTTCGAAACGGAAAGGAATGGTAACGATACCCACGGTGAGGATGCCCATTTCTTTGGAAACACGAGCGATTACAGGTGCGGCTCCCGTACCTGTTCCGCCGCCCATCCCTGCTGTGATGAAGGCCATCTTGGTGCCATCGCTGAACATTTCTTTGATGTCGTCGATGCTTTCTTCGGCAGCGGCCTTGGCTTTGAGCGGACGGTTGCCTGCCCCTAGTCCTTCTTTACCCAATTGCAGATGCACAGGCACTGGCGAATCGTCTAGGGCTTGCTTATCGGTGTTGCACAGAACGAACGACACTTTGTGTATTCCTTCTTTGAACATGTGGTTAACGGCATTGCCGCCACCGCCGCCTACACCAACAACTTTGATGATGCTGTCCCCGTGCTCTTCGTCTACGAAGTTCACAATTCCTTTGTTTATATTCTTCTCTGACATAGCGTTGTTCTTTTTTAAGTTGACCTGTGAAAAGGTGAAAAAATGGCTGCGCCTTTTAAAGGTGAAAGGGTGAAAGGGTGAAAAGATGGCTGCGCTTGATGTGGTTGGCATTTTAGTTATTCTAGGGTTTCTAGATATTCTAGTTATCCTAGGCTTTCTAGCCTAACTGTTTTAACCTGCTAACCAAACGCAAGCGCGCGGCTTAACACGTTACAACCTCTTCTCTTTTATTCCTCCTCAGCCATTTGCCTAATGAAACCACTAAGTTTCTCTTTCCATTGTTTGAACTTGGTTGGTCCTTTCTCTTCCTCTGGCTCGTTATTGGCCTGTTCTTTCTCGACTTTATCCTCCTTTTTCTCCTTAGTTTCGAGTTTCGACTTATAGTTAGTCTGCTCCTTCTGAGCCTTATTGTCTGCGACATTGGGTATGGGTTCGCCTTCCGATGGTAGCGTTGCAGGGCGTTCCGCTTCGGTATCGGGGAAAAGGTTGTTAGATATTTCCCGTCCTGCACAATTGAGATTACCCTTTGCAAGAAGACCAAGAACCGTGTTCATCGTGCCATCTTGCGCAGTGATTTCCGGATGTTTTGAATGCAAATCGAACTTCACCGTCTTGGCAATGCGTATCTTGTTGAAGTTGGTCTTGCGCTGGAAAGCCTCCTCGATGTTCTTCAACTGCGCTCCGCCGCCCGTAAGAATTAGTCCGCCAAGCAGTTTACCTTCGTATTTCTCAGGTATTTGGTATCTTACATTGGCGATTATCTCCTCGATTCTAGCCTCAACCACATTCATGAAGATGTCGCTTTGGATAGAGCGGTCGCTGTCGATGGCGTAAGTTAGCCCCGTATTGTCTTCTTCGGGGTTGGTGTATGCCGCACCATAGGTAAGCTTTAAGCGTTCGGCATGCTCTTCGTCAATTTGCAAAGAAGAGATGTCTTTGGTGATGTTTGCCCCGCCCAAGGGTATTACGGCCAAATGCCGAAGAAGACTTTTGCTGTAAACGGCAATGGTGGTGGTTTGCGCACCGAGGTCTACCAGTACACATCCACTTCGTTTCTCCGAGTCGGTTAGCACGCTGTCGGCCAAGGCCAGTGGCGAAATAAACACATCGGCAATGGCGATGCCTGCGTTAGAGAAACACTTTTTGAGGTTTCGATAGTTGCTGTTACGCCAAAGAATGTTCAAGAAGTGACCCTCCAAGTGGGTGCATGGCACGCCAACCGGGTCGATTTGATATTGCTGTCCGAGCTTATATTCTAGGGTTATGGCCTCAATGATGTCGGTATCGGGATAGTCCATGCTGCGGTTAGCGTCCATCAGCGAGTCTACCATGTCTTGCGACACGATGGTATCG
>CAUPVH010000171.1:0-4808 GCA_963514635.1 uncultured Prevotella sp.
CTTATCAGTCGAAAACGGATGTCGCATTTATGTAAAAATTACTACCTTTGTCCATACAAACCATATCCTAAATTACGACTTATGGCTAAGATTATAACCCTGGGCGAAATCATGATTCGCCTGTCTACCGAAGGTAACGCACGCTTTGTGCAGGCCAATCATTTCCGAATTGTTCCCGGTGGTGGGGAAGCTAACGTTGCCGTTAGCCTTGCCAACTACGGCCACGAGGCTTGTTTTGTGAGCAAACTGCCCACGCACGAGATTGGGCAGATTGCCGTTAACGCCTTGCGTAGCTACGGGGTGGACACGCAATACATTGTTCGCGGCGGCGATAGGGTGGGGCTATATTATGCTGAAACGGGCGCATCGATGCGCCCCAGCAAGGTTATCTACGACCGCGCCCATTCTGCCATCGCCGAATCTACGCCAGATGAGTTCGACTTCGACGAGATAATGCAAGGCGCGCAGTGGTTTCATTGGAGCGGTATAACGCCTGCTTTGAGCGACAATGCCGCCCAATTGGTGAAACGTGCGTGCGAATCTGCCCGCCGAAACGGGTTGATGGTAAGTGTAGACCTTAATTTTCGCAAGAAACTATGGACCTCCGAGAAGGCTATTTCGGTGATGCGCCCACTGATGCAGTATGTGGACGTTTGCATCGGAAACGAAGAAGACGCCCTGTTGTGCCTTGGTTTCAGACCCGATGCCGACGTGGAAGGGGGCAGGACAGACGCCGAAGGCTATCACCGCATTTTCGAATTGATGGCGCGCGAGTTTGGTTTTAAGTATGTTGTGTCTACACTGCGCGAGTCGTTCAGCGCAAGCCACAATGGTTGGAAGGCGCTTATATACAACGGTAAGGAGTTTTACGAAAGTCGCCGCTATGACATCAACCCCATAGTAGACCGCGTTGGCGGTGGCGATAGCTTTGCAGCAGGACTTATTCACGGACTGCTAACAAAACCAACGCAGGGCGAGGCCTTGGAGTTTGCAGTGGCGGCCTCGGCTTTGAAACACACGGTGTATGGCGATTTCAACCTGATGTCGGCCGATGAGGTGGAGAGGCTTGTGCAAGGTAATGCAAGTGGTAGGGTACAAAGATAAAGATGACAACGATGGCAAAGTTTGATAAGATTGCAGTTTTACAGAAAATAGCCGCCACGGGCATGGTTCCGGTGTTTTATCATGCCAGTATCGAAACGGCCAAGCAAGTGGTAAAGGCTTGTTACGAGGGCGGCGTAAGGGTTTTTGAGTTTACCAATCGGGGTGATTTCGCCCACGAAATATTCGGCGAATTGGTTAAATGGGCAGACAAAGAATGCCCAGAATTGGCTCTCGGTGCAGGCACTGTGGTAGACGCTTCTACGGCCGCACTCTACATACAACTAGGTGCTTGTTTCATTGTTGGCCCACTGTTCAACCCCGATGTGGCACCTGTGTGCAACCGCCGACTGGTGCCTTACTGCC
Source organism: uncultured Prevotella sp. (assembly GCA_963514635.1). Classification (GTDB taxonomy): domain Bacteria; phylum Bacteroidota; class Bacteroidia; order Bacteroidales; family Bacteroidaceae; genus Prevotella. Next base: position 1,468 of record CAUPVH010000171.1, read on the forward strand.
CCGGATGCGGCACTGTCAGCGAGATTGGAAAGGCACAAGAGTTGGGTTCCGACCTTACCAAGCTTTTCCCCGGCGACGTTTACGGCCCCGCTTTCGTTAAAAGCGTAATGGCTCCCATGCCTTGGACCAAGCTCATGGTAACAGGTGGCGTGGCTCCCACACGCCAAAGTATTGAAGCTTGGTTTGCGGCTGGCGCTTATTGCGTGGGGATGGGGTCGCAACTATTCCCCAAACAGTGGGTTGCAGCAGGCCAATGGCAAGACATTACCAACAAATGTCGTGAGTGTATCGACATCATTGCACAAGTAAAAGGTGAAAGGGTGAAAAAGTGAAAAGATGGCTGCGCCACCTATACATTTGGCTTAACTCCTTAACTCCATAACTCCTTTAACTCCTAAAAGGTGAAAGGGTGAAAAGGCGAAAAGATGGCTGCGCCTGCCGATGAACGAGCTGAACTAGTTGGGCAAGTATAACTAGAAAGCCTAGTGAACCTAGTACAACTGGTAAACCTAGGACAGCTAGTAAACCTAGTACAACTAGTAAATGTACTAAGGCTTAGCCCATTAGCCAACTAATACAATTGCTTTGTGCTTTGCGCTAAAAAGCCCCACGCAGCCTTGATAGGGGTATGCGTAGGGCTTATGTGTAGTGTGGTTTCGTGTGGACTTGTGATGAAAGTAACGGGCGGTGTGCACAAAGCGAAGGGCGAATGTGGCACGTGTGCCGTTAGTTCACAACGTGAGTGCAACGTTTAGGCCAACGGCGTGGCAGGGTTGTAGGCACGTTGGCCCAGTTCCTTGTCAATCATGTAAATGCCGTAGCCGTTATCCTTAATCATCTTGATGTTGTCGATGATGGTTTGCACGTTCTCTTCTTCTTCCACTTGCTCGTCGATGAACCATTTAAGCATGCTTTGCGTGGCGTAATCGTTCTCTTCTGAGCAGAGTGCGAACAACTTGTTGATGCTCTCGGTGATGGTTTGCTCGTGGCGCAACGAACTTTCGAACACGTTAAGGATGTTGTTCCACTCGGTGGGTACGGCCTCGATGGGACGAAGATCTACCTTACCGTTACGCGAGATAACGTAGTTGAAAAGTATTTTGGCATGGTCTTGTTCTTCCTTGAATTGAACTTCGAACCATTTTCCCATACCTGGCTGACCTTGTGCATGGCAATAGGCTGCCATAGACAAATATAGATAAGCCGACCACATTTCGGCGTTGATTTGCGCGTTGAGCGCATCTTCGATTTTCTTCTTTAACATAATGATGTTTGATTAAATATTGTGAATACTTTTACTAACTAGCTAGCTTTATAACTCCTTAAACAATCTCTTTATTGCATTATAAACAAACTTTGTGCCACTTTCGCCGTGGCGAATGAAGACGAAACGCGCTTCTTGCATTTTTGTTTTAGCCGTTGTCTATGGGCAGGAAAAAGCAGTGTGTCCTGCCGTTTGTGTGCCGTTTTAGCATTTCCAATATATAAAGAGGTAGGCAAGGGCTCGTGAGTAGCGTCATAAAGAGGTTTACGATATGTACCCAATACATGACGTTGGTGCAGCGGTTGTAGTGCAAGAGGCTATGCGATAACGGTTGGTTTGGGTTTAAAGGTTTGGGCGGTTAACGGGGCTTGATGCTTGCCTTGGCCGTTTATGCGCCGCTGTTACGTCTCCTCTTCTGGTTTTAGGGCAATGGATAGCTGCATGCCTGGCCGCAAACCGTCTACTTTATATACGGGGCGCAGCTGCATTTCCCAAGTTTGTGCGCCCTCGTTTCCACGTTTGTAATTGTTGGAGTCTAGGAAGTCGAAGTTGGCTTTGAAGCCCGACACACGCATGGGAACGGACATGTTGAAGGGTTTGCAAAACACTTGTATGGTGTCGCCCTCTTTAAATTGCACCTTCTCGTGACGGTTTACCGCGATAGAGCCCCACAGGTTGTCGAGCAAGGCGATGCTCATCAGGGTGTTGCTGGCCGAAAGTTGTTCGCCGCGCTTCACCACAATCTCGCTCACTTCGCCCTCAACCTTGGTTACGATAGCAATGATTTGGGGGCCTTTGCTGTTGCTCTTCTCGGTTTTGAGGTTGCGTAAAGCCTTCTCGTAATCGGCTTTAAGCGATAGGGCTTGCACCTGTAAGGTTTTGTATTCGGTAAAGACGTTGTCGCGTAGGCTTGCAGGTGCCTTGCCGTTCATAAACTTGTGTTGCACGTCGTTGTATATCCTTTCGGCCTGTTCTTCGGCAGCTTTGGCTTGTTGCCATCGGCCATAAGCGCGGTCAACGTTCTTGTTTCCCGTGCGATAGGGATGCAGTGTGGTGGCCAAAAGCTCTAATGTGGCGTCTTCGGGCATGGGTGTGTCGTCGGTTCTATATAGGGCTAGGGTGTCACCCACCTCCACATAGTCGCCTTCTTTAACCCTAATCTCTAACACTTTTCCCCTTTGTTGCACCTGCACAGAATACTGCAAGACCTCCACTTGCCCATCAATTTGCCTGGGTTTTGGGGTCTTTAGCATATTGGCGGCAATGGCGGCAGCAGCCGCAAGAACGATGAGTACCGTTCCGCCAATGAGCAGTTTAAATCTTAATCGCAGCTTTTTTTGCATGGTTAAGTTAAGGGATGAGTGCTTGAATGGTTGCTTGCGCGCCGCTTGCGCAGGGCTTGGGCGCGCCGTTCGCTATTTAAAAGCGAAACTACGCGACCCAATCATGTTTCCGTCGGCAAAGATACTCACCTGATAAGTGCCTGCAACAAGCGCTTGCGACACGTTCCAGAAGAGCGTTACAGGTGTTTCTTCGCCATTATATTCCACGCTGCGTTTCATCGAATATTGCAGCGTTCGGTTTTCGTAGCTAAACGAACCCGCGCCGTTGAGCAGGTTGCCCGTGGGCGACATGATACGTACATAGATGTCTTTAACGCCACTTGCTGCCGTTACGTTGCGCGTGATGTTGAAACTTACTTGCAGTGTCGTGGCCTTATCTATTTGGTCTGTTGCCTTTCCGCGCTTGTTTTTGGCCACGAGCGAGATGCCCGTTGCATCGAGTTGTGCGGCGATAGCCACTTTCTCTGATAGCGAACGGCGTTCGCTACTAAGCCCTTCAATCTGTCGGGTGGCGGCCTCGTACTGTCCTTTTACGCGTGTATTCTCTTGCGTAAGGTTGGCATTCACCTTGTTTAGCGAGTCAATCTCCATCACGTAACTGCGAATTACCGCCCTAACTGTGGCCAGTTCTTTCTTCAAGCGGGTTATTTCGATGGCGTCAGTGCTCTTTACTCTTCGCAGTTCATCGAGTAGTCGTTGCGTTTTTTCTTGCTCAGCGGTAAGTTGTGCCACGA
>CAUPVH010000172.1:0-4808 GCA_963514635.1 uncultured Prevotella sp.
GTTGGTGAGTTAGAGAGTTGATGAGTTAATGAGCTGGTGAGTTGATGCACTTAGGAGTTGTTGGGTTGTCGTGAGTTTATAAGCCAGTGAGTTGATTTGTACTGCAATTCGTATATATGAGCGGAGTGTTTATCTTGTGTTGGCATCACAAAGATAACAAACTCCGCTCAATTTATAGAAATATTAAAAGTCAAGACGACTTCATAAACAAAAAGTGGAGCATTGCCCCACTTTTGTTTGTACGTGTTGTGTCTTGCAAAAGCACACGCGTGTTACTTCATCAAGTCTTTCAACGGAATGCGTTGGAAGGTCATCTGCGCCACGCTACTCTCGTAGAGAATGCCAATGGTTTCACGGTCTATCATCGTAAGGCACGAGTAACCCCAACCAAAACCCTCATCGAGCAACACCTGATGTTCGGGCAACCACGTTTTTCCGCCATCAAGACTCATCTTAATGGTGATGTTGTTGCGGTGTTTGGTAGAGTTGGGATTGGAGAAAAGCAGGATGTCGCGTTTCAAAACATTGTCCTTAGCCTTAACGCTGATAAGACTACCCATGCAAACGGGTTCGATAAGGGCACTGCGCGAAGAAGGATGTTCGGTCCAAGTGGCACCAAGGTCGCGCGTTGTACACACGGCACGACTTCCTCCGCGGTTGTCGCGCATGTTCAGCATCAGCACACCTTTCTCCACTTCGGCCACTTGCGCTTCGGTGGTGTTGTCGCGTGCGGGCTTGTTGATGTGCCACGTTTTACCGCGGTCTTTGCTGTACATGATACCTGCCGACGGCTCGCGATTAGCCTTAATAAACTGTATGGGGAACACCAAAGTGCCATCAGTCATGGTGATGCCGCGGCCTGGTCCTTGCAAAAGGAAATACCATTCGGGCTGTTTCACCTGCGAAGTGATGTTTATCGGTTCCGACCATGTTTGGCCATCGTCGTCGCTTCGCACCAAAACCAATTGTGCCGTGTGGTTGTAATCCATGCCCGGTTGCGAACTCCACCACGCACGTTCGTTGCCCATGCCGTGCGTCCATGCCGCAACAACCCACACGGTGTTGGTCTTTGTGTCTACCAGAATACTGGGGTCGCCCACGCCGTTTTGTGCTTTGGGCAGTCCGCCAGTTTCGCCAAAGGACATGGGGAGGCGCATTGGCTCCCACGAACGACCGCCATCTGTGCTGCGGCTAAGCCCAACATCTACGTATTCTTGCAAGTCCACGCTGTTGTTATGGCGTACATCGTACACACCGAGCAATGTTCCGCGATTGGTTGTAACCAGTCCGGGTATGCGATAGGCGGCCACCCCATCGTCGCCAGCATGCCTAACGCCGATACCCATACGGCGAAGTGGTGCAGGTTGGCCCACGTTTTCAACCGTCAGTGGGCTGTTGTCGCCCAGAGCCTCGCGCAAAGCGATGTTGAAAGTGGTGTGCAAGGCAGCGGTGGGTTGCATTTCGATGCTCACCCAAAAGAAGTTGTAGCCTGGGAAAAGCTTTTGCTTGCTACGAAGGGTAACAGTGGATTGCGTGGGTTGCACCTCGTCTTGTTTCACCGAGTACGAAGGAATGGCCTCCATTGTCCGTCCTGGTGTGAAGTTAGTGATGTACTCCACGGGTTTCATACGGCGTTTGCCGTAGTCTTGCCGGGCATCTGTGCCGCCGTAATACAGCTTTAAGGCTTTTATCTGCTCGCGCGGTGTGTTGCCCAAGTCTAATGTTAGGGCGTTCAGCGTGCCCGTTTCTTTGGCATCGATACGCATCAACATCAGGATGTTGTCGTAGCGTTCGATAAGTATGGGGTATTGCGGCTGCTGCACAAAAAGCGTATCGCTAGCTTGCGCGGCAAAAGTAATGGCCGATAAAATGGCAATGAGAAATAGTCGCATAATTTGTTGTTTGAGTTTATTATATGGAGATATTTAAGGAGTTAGGGAGTTAAGGAGTTAAGCCAAATGCAGAGGTGGCGTTAGGCTAAATGGACAGGTCTGACTTGTCCGACTTGTCCGAAAGCTAGACTGAACTAGAAATCTAGGAACCGATAGACAGCTTTAAGGGCGTCAGCCATTTTTTCACCTTTTCACCTTTTCACCTTTTCACCTTTAAGGAGTTAAGCCAAATGCAGAGCTGGCGTTAGCCATCTTTTCACCTTTTCACCCTTTCACCTTTAAAGGGCGTTAGCCATTTTTTCACCTTTTCACCTTTTCACCTTTTCACCCTTAAAAAAACGTCCTCTACCACACCTTCACTTCATCGCAAAACACCCATCCGCCTTCGGCACCTTGCTTGGCACGCAAGCGCACATAGCGTGCTTTGGCCGTGCCTTTCCACGTAAAGGGTTCGATGAAATACTCGCGTTTGTCGTGCCGTTCCACGTCGCGACGTTGCAACGAGGTGTAGGTCTGACCATCAGCAGACACCAATAGCTCTACGCTGTCGGGGAAAGCGATGTCTACACCCATAGATTGTAGGAAGTCGGCCGATACTTCGTGCAGTTCTGTTTCCGCCCCAAGGTCTATCACGGCGTCCATACATTCGCCGCCAATAAAGCCTTGCCAGCGGTCGCCCTTAAACACCCAGTCGCCCCGACGGCCATCGGTGAGCGTGCCATCGCCCGTTCCGCGATACTTCTCCGTGTAACGCGAAAGATAAGTTACAGGTTTTCCAAGAGCCAAATGCGTTACGGGCGTAAGCGATTCTTCGCGCCGTCCGCGTTCGTTTCGCAAGTCGAAGAAGTTGTAGCCCATAGCCTTCATGCGGTCGAGTGCCTGTATGGTGCGGTGGCGGAAGTTGTCGTAAGGCGGACGGTTGCGGGTCCAACCCACTTCGGCAATGGCCAACATTCGCGGATAAAGCATGTACTCGGCATGTTCGGGCGTAGGCACTTCCTCGGTCCAAAGGTTTCCTTGCACACCGTCGATAAATTTTTCCAGCGTGTCGGCCGACTCTTTATGGGCTATTGGCTCGTAAGAATAAGCCTTTTCAAGCGGAACATAGCCGCCCATAGCCTTGGGTTGGGTGAACGGAACGTCTTGATACATGTCGAGATAACAGTATGCGCCAGGTGTCATCACCACATGATGACCAGCCTTTGCAGCCTTCAAGCCCGCCTCTTCGCCCGTCCACGACATCACCGCGGCATTGGGTGCCAAGCGGCCTTGCATGATTTCGTCCCATCCCAACAGCTTTCGGCCGTGGGCATTAAGGAATTTTTCGATGCGCATGATGAAGTAGGCTTGCAGCTCGTGGGTATCTTTCAGCCCCTCGTCTTTCATTCGCTGCTGGCACTTGGGGCACGTTTTCCACTTCTCTTGCCAAGCCTCGTCGCCCCCGATGTGGATATATTCGGAGGGGAAAAGCTGCATCACCTCGGTGAGAACACCTTCGAGAAAGGTGAAAACGCTATCGTTTCCGGGGCAGAAGTCGGGACTGGTATAGGCCTTTCCCTCGCAAGTGAGGTTTGGATAAGCTGCAAACACCTCGTTGCTATGGCCTGGCATCTCTATTTCGGGTATCACGGTGATGTGCCTTTTGGCCGCGTATGCCACGAGGTCGCGCACTTCGTCTTGCGTATAATATCCGCCATAAGCCCCCGAATCGTTGGCGTGGCAGTAGCGCCGGTCGTGTTCGCGCCACCATTTAGTCCAGTCGTTTTGGGTTCGGTAGGCCGTTTCCTCAATCAGTTTGGGGTATTTCTTCACCTCCAAACGCCATCCTCCGCCATCGGTTAGGTGCCAATGAAAGCGGTTAAGCTTAAAGTAAGCCATGGCATCGAGCTGCTTTTTGATGAACTGGGGCGTGAAGAAATGGCGCGAACAGTCGAGCATCATACCGCGATAAGGAAAGCGTGGCTGGTCATTCACCTTGGCACAAGCCACCTTGTTGCCGTCTACCATCAGCTGCCGAAGGGTTTGCAAGGCATAAAACAGGCCTGTTGTGGTATGCGACATGATGGTTATTCGCTTGGGCGTTACGTCTAGGGTATAATATTCGGGGAACGTTCTACCATAGCAAGACGGCTCTTTTATCCGCAACAAGTTAAGTCTTATGGCCGGAACTTTACTGATTACCTTTCCTTTAAACACCTTCAAGCCCAGGGTTTGGCGTATGTAGGCCTTCATTTGGCGTGCCTCTTCGCCCTCGAAATTCAGTTCAACGGGCGTGTTGGGCTTAATGGTGAAGAAGCCTTTGCTCATGGTTATCTCCCTAGGTTGCGGGATAACCGTTTGCGCCTGCACCTGTTTGGGACAGAGCGAAGCCACTAGAAACAGCAAGGCGAGGAATGTTCTGTGCATGTGTTGGATACTATTAAGAAGATGTGGGATATACCTTTATATATAAAGAGGGGTGGTATTGATAACGAAAAGTGGCAGCCACCTCGCCACAACCCATAGTTAGGGCTTATGGCGAAATGGCTGCCAGCGGTATGTTATTTACCACACAGCAGAGGTGGGTATGGCTTTGTCTTTCCACAAATGGCGTGCATACTGATAGCCATAGCGGTCGTAAAGGTCGCTAAGACGATGTGCGCGCTTGCTGAAATCATCGAAGTTCTTCTTCGCTGCGGGCGTCCATTGCACCTCGGCCAAGGCTGCCATACGCGGCATAATCATGTATTCGGCCTGCGTGGTGTAAGGAATGTACTCGGTCCAGAGGTTAGCCTGCACACCAAAGATACGCTTTTTGGCATCGGCAGGAAGGCTTTCGGGTATTGGTTCGTAAGAATAAACCTTCTCAACAGGCGAGAAACCACCGATGGCATCAGGCTCGTGCGCGTGGTCTTCGGCCTGATAATGGTCGAAATA
>CAUPVH010000173.1:0-4797 GCA_963514635.1 uncultured Prevotella sp.
CATGCGGGCCAGGTTGTAGGTGGTGTGGTTAATCTCCTGCCCCCAATAACCGCCCCCTATCACGCCCTCGCCAAGCAGCTTTTTTACCTGCAGCAACAGCGAACCCGACCCACAAGCGGGGTCGTAAACCTTGTTAACCTCGGCCTGTCCCAGTAAGGCAAGGCGCGCAATAAGCTTGGAAACATTCTGCGGGGTGAAAAATTCGCCACCCGACTTGCCTGCATTGGCTGCATAGTTAGAGATAAGAAATTCGTAGGCATCGCCAAAAAGGTCTATTTCGTGGTCTTCAAAACTGCCAAAGTCTAGGCTTTCAACACCCTTTATCACGGCCGCCAAGCGTTTGTTTTTCTCATCTACATTGGTGCCAAGGCGGTTGCTGGTGGTGTCGAAGTCGGCAAACAGCCCCCTGATGCGGCTTTCCGATTCGGTTCCGCTAGCCGAACGCTCGATGGCAGAGAAGATAGCCGACAGGTCGGTGTTGAGGTTGGGGTTGGTTTGGGCATGCTTAGCCACATTAACAAACAGCTCGCTGGGATAAATCATGTAGCCCTTAGTGACAATGGCATCGGCCACTACCTCGCTGGGCACATCCTCGTTAGCCATTTGGGCATAATGCACTTGGGGGTCGCCGCCCTCGATATACTGGCAAAAGTTTTCGCTAATAAATCGGTAGAAAAGCGTACCTAGCACAAATTGCTTAAAGTCCCACCCATCTACGGCACCGCGCACATCGTTGGCAATGCGCCAAATGGCAGCCTGCAATTCGTCTCTTTGTTTTAAACTAGTCATTTTATGTATGTATGTCTTATCTTTATTTGGCTTGTTGATGTAGGTTGTTAACCCCATGCCACGCACGGCAAAAAGGCAATAGGCACACGGCCAAACCTGCAAAAAAGCAGGTAAGGGGCTTGGTGCAGACAGAAATTTTACCTACCTTAGCTGCGTATAACAAAAGGGCGTAAAAAGCCTGCCAAGGCAAAAGTAATCATTTAATTTGAGAAAAGCGGTGCGCAACAGCTTGTTTTTAGCCCCACGCACCTGTTTTTACGCACCACCACAAACCCAAAACAACATGGCAAAACGTGAATACATAGAAGCCAACAAACGCTGGCTTGAAGAAAAAGCAAAAGAAACGGGGGTGAAATGCCTCTCTAAGGGCGTAATGTATAAGGTGATAAAGCAGGGCGAAACAGGCGGCGCAAGCCCTTCGCCAAGAAGCATCGTAACGGTGCACTACACAGGCCGAACCATCAATGGGCGACAATTCGACTCAAGTCTGGGTGGCGTGCCACTTGCTTGCCGATTGTGCGACCTTATTGAGGGCTGGATAATTGCCCTGCAACAGATGCACGTGGGCGACAAATGGGAGCTGTATTTGCCGGCCGAGGTGGGCTATGGCAAGCTGTCGCAAGCTGGTATACCTGGCGGGTCGACCCTTGTTTTTGAGGTTGAACTGCTGGGCGTGGGCTAAATATTTGGCTGGTTTCTTCGTCAAGAACATGAAGAAATAGGGCAGAAACAAGGGCGGTAAGGCACTATCGTATCTGTTGGTGCGCAGTTGTAATGTGCAACGCACTCAACAACGGCTTTGTTACAGGCAGGTTTAAGAGATTACCTTTGCTGTGTTCTCAGTACGTGCCACAAGATAATAAAGGCTCGCTCTTCGTGGGGCGGGCCTTTCTTTGTTGTGGTACACCTATTATATAATAGGCGGTTGTCGTGGGTTGTCTTGGCCGTCGCCGCTTGCTTTATCGTCTTTTTGTGTTGCATTACAAGTGCAAAAGGCTACAAATAACCTTAGCCATCCGTCGTTTCGTTATTCTTTATTAACAGAAAAACATTTGCTTTGAAGTGTCCTTTCTCTATCTCGTTGTAAGTTTGCAGCAGAAATCAAAACAATCAATCAAAAGCAAATCTGTATGAATAATCTTCTTAACAACCCAGAACACACCGAAAGCAAGCAGCGACTAACCCAAGCCCGACAACATCTCATCAAGGCATTCGCACCCTTGCTCTCTACACAACACACTGGAAAGCAAAGGTGGATTGGCACCAAAACTGACTTACTGGAGATGGTTCACCTGGCCTATACCTTCTCTTATGTACGCGACGACCAAGGTCGACCCGCCACTTTCCTGTGGATGGTGCAACGCGCCTGCGACAACTTTTTGCTCTCCATGCCCCGAAACCCCAGTGCCTTTGTGGGCAAAGCCATGCAACGAAAAAACACTAAGCAGGCACCTTTACTAGAACGCTACTGCCATTTGCTCTACGAACAGGGCGTTAACGAACCATTACAGACATGGATGGCAGTGTGAGGTTGTGAGTTGGTGAGTTGATGAGTTGGTGAGTTGGCGAGTTGGCGAATTGGTGAATTGGTGAGTTTACGTATTCGTTAGCTTAGAAGCTTACAAACGCTGAAACTTGTCAACTCAAACAAAGCCCACACAACCCCAAAATACAAACAACACCCACACAACCAAAAAAATAAAACAACGTCCCACACAACCCAAAAAATCATGAACCCAAATACTTATAACCTCAAAATAAAGTCCACACAACCCCAAAAACTCATCAACTTATAAACTCAAATCCTCAAAAACTTATAAACTCAAAAAGCTATGACCACACAACACATCAACCTCAACCAGACGTTAACCCAGCACTTCACCCTTGCAGAGTTCGTGCGTTCAGGCGTTGCCATACGCCATAACATTGCGAATACACCAACACCCAACGCAATTAACAACCTTCGCCTACTTTGTGAGAACGTATTAGAACCCTTACGCCGCCGCTTTGGTGTGATACGCATAACCAGTGGCTATCGTTGCGAACAGCTTAACAACATGGTGGGCGGCAAACCCAATTCGCAACACCTGCTGGGACAAGCTGCCGACATACACCTTTCTAATAAAGAGGTGGCCATGAAGATGTTCAACTTCGTTGCCGAACGTCTTGACTACGACCAGCTGCTGTTTGAGCATCGAAAAAGCGATGGGGCTAATTGGCTACACGTATCGTATAACGCCGCAGGCAATCGCAAAATAAAATCTGAACTGGACGTTTAGGCATTAACCACGCGCAAAACACAACCGCAAACACGAAGGGCGGGCTGGGAACAAGCAAACGCTTGCCTAGCCCGCCCTCTCTATTTCCCCTTAAAACCAAGCCTTTACAAACGCTACACCAAACACTATCCCCATCACTACACCATCATTGCTTGACAAGGGCACCTTGATTTAGTAACTTTGCAAACGTAATCAGTAAGCAACCACACCGCCGCCCACCAACAGGCACACACGGTATGCGCGATGTCGACTAGCGCAAAACGTTCTTGCCCCCACCCTACAAGGGCGAAACGGATGGCCTCTACCGATACGCAGTGAACATTATTAATCAAAAAAAGAACCTTTTTAACAACACACAATTATGGCAGTAATGTATAAACTTCGTCAAGAGAAGAACCCCAAGAGCAAGTTCAAAGGTCAATGGTACGCACGTGCCATCGCCATCGACACGGTAGACACGGCAACAATTGCCAACATCATGCAACAAAACTGTACCTTGAAGAAGGCAGACATCCTGGCGGTTATCGCCGAACTGATCGACGTGATGAAAGAGCAGTTGCAAAACTCAAAGGTTGTTCGCCTCGATGGCCTTGGTGCTTTCCGCATCGGCATCAAGACCAAACCTGCTCTCACAGCCGAAGACTTCAACGCCTCTAAGAATGTTGTGGGCACGCATGTGCTCTTCCGTCCGCAGACTAAGGTAAACAAAGACAAGAGTCGCAAGAAGGCCTTGCTTGACGGATGTCGCGTGCAGGAGTTGCCCCTCAACATGATTGAGAAGAAAAAGAAGAAGGCCGGCGGCTCCACTCCCGCTCCTACGCCCGGACATTGATAAGGGGAAAGGTGAGGGTGCAGAGGGTGGCGAGGGGTGATAAAGGGGCTAGGTATTCTAGAGATTTTAGGTCTTCTAGTTATCCTAGACATTCTAGGACAAGCTAGACAAACATTATGTCAGTAGGCGCAGCCATCTTTTCACCCTTTCACTTTTTCACCTTTTCACCCTTTCACCCTTTCACCCTTAAAAGGCGTTAGCCATCTTTTCACCCTTTAACCCTTTCACCCTTTCACCCTTTCACCCTTTCACCTTTAAAAGCCCTTTTTACATTAACTTAAAACTTCAAAGCACTATGAACACCAAGAAACTATCAACCTTCAAGTTAATCATCAAAGTAATTGCGGCCATTGCCACTGCCGTGCTTGGCGTGATTGCAGGCAAAGGACTAGGCGATGAAGATTAGTCGCGAGCAGCGAGAGATGATACTCTTCATCCTCAAATCCATCGCCCTACTAGCCACCACCGTTGCAATATTCAGTTGCAGTTGGCTACTTAACTAGCCTCTACCTCCACACACACGCCCTCGTTAACGCGGGTTGGGACAAGTTCCAAACCCGCGTTTTCTTTCTCCCCCACCCCTATTTCGCATATAAAGCCTATTCTTGACAGAAGAACATAAGGGACATAAGTAAACAATGCCCAACTTCTTTAAGGAGTTTTGGACAGGCCGACAGAAGGACATAAGGGACATAAGCAAAGAACGCCCTATCATCTTTCCGTAGTTTTTAGTTGGCAAGGTCGTATTGACCTTTAACCCCAATCGGCCGTTATACCGCTTATTAATTATTTTAGGTTGTTTCCATCGCTTCCTGTTCATCTTTCGTTTGCTTGACGGCATTTTGCCTGTGTTATTCTCTCGACCTAGCCAGCTACGCCTTCAAGAATAAGACAGAC